>JBLNEM010000510.1:0-12633 GCA_050262655.1 Mycobacterium leprae
ATGTGATGCTGCCGGGAATGGACGGCTGGGAGGTATGCCGTCAGATCCGACGGAGCAGCCGCGTGCCGATTCTGCTGGTGACGGCCCGGGGCGAGGAGGAGGACCGGCTGCGCGGCTTCGAGGAAGGGGCAGACGATTACGTGGTGAAGCCCTTCCTGCCGCGCGAACTGGTGGCCCGAGTCAAGGCCCATATCAGGCGGGCGACCGAGCCGCCGGCCATACGCGGGCGCGAGCGGGTGCAGTATCCCGGTTTCCTATTGGACCGGGAGTCCTTCAAACTGCATATCAACAGCAGCCCGGTGGAGTTGACCCCGAAGGAGTTCGAACTGCTCTGGCTGCTGGCCAGCAGCCCGGGGCGGGTATTCCCGCGCGACATGTTGCTGGAGAAGGTCTGGGGCTATGACGCCGGCGACGCACGCACCCTGGAGGTGCACATGTCCCGGCTAAGGGATAAACTGGGGCCGCACAAGGCCTGGATCAAGACGGTCTGGGGCGTGGGCTATAAGTTTGAGGCGGTGAGTGGATGAAACTGTTCCGTAAGCTCTTTGTCAGCTACCTGCTGGTGGCCGTGCTGGCCCTGCTGATCAGCGGTGGCTTCGCCGGTTATATGGTCTGGCAGGCGGCGGCCGCCACCCAGATGGGTCAGTTGCGGGCCTATGGCCGGGACATGGCCGAATACCTGCAGGATCGGGATTGGACCCCCGACGACCTCCGGCGGGTGCAGTCTACGGCGAACCGGCTGGAGGCCGAGGATACGGCACAGATCTGGTTGGTGGACCGGCAGGGGCTGGTCCGGATGGCCTCGCCCACCGCTGATCCGGGGTTGGGACATCACATTACGCCGGAAGAACTACAGCAGGTCCTGGCGGCGAAACCAACCCGGCTTCGCCCGCACCGGCCCGGGGGGCAGCCCATGGTGGCGGTGCCGGTCCTCCGGAACGGCCAGACCGTGGGTGCGGTGATGCTGGCGCCGGCGCTGGAGGCGGTACAGGCCGCCCGCAATGATATCCTGCGCTTCACGCTCATTGGCTCCGCCGTGGCCGCGATTGTGGTGGCGATCATCAGCCTGTACATCTCTCGGCGGATTGCGGACCCGTTGAACCGGGTGAGCGCAGCCGTGCGGCAGGTGGCCAAGGGCGACTTCTCCTCGCGGGTCCACTGGGACTCGTCGGACGAAGTTGGTCAACTGGCCGAAGCCTTCAACGAGATGGCCGTTGAGTTGGACCGGCTCGAACTGGCCCGACGGGAGCTGGTGGCCAACGTGAGCCATGAGTTGAAAGGGCCTCTTGCTCGCATCGCCGGTTATCTGGAGGCGATGAATGACGGCATCGGCGGTCCTGAGGGCCAGCGACAGCATTTCGGCATTGTGCGCCGGGAGGTGGGGCGTCTCGGCCGGTTGGTCAACGACCTGCTGGACTTCTCGCGGCTGGAGGCCGGCAAGCTGAAGGTCCACCCCATTCCCTGCGACCTGGCGCCGCACCTGATTCGGGCGGCGGAGGTCTTCGAGGCGCCGGCCCGTAACGCAGGCGTCAGCCTGGCGGTGGCGGTGCCGGAGAGGCTGTCGATTGTCGAATGCGAGCCGGAGCGGGTGGAGCAGGCCGTCGCCAACTTGCTGGAGAATGCGATGGCGTTCACGCCGGCAGGCGGGACGGTTTCGCTGGAGGCGGCCGAGGCCGACGGGCGGCTGCAGGTGACCGTGAGCGACACCGGGCCGGGCATTCCGCCGGAGGAACTGGCTTCCGTCTGGGAGCGGTTCTACAAAATGGATCGGGCACGAACGCCGGATCGCCGGGGATTCGGCCTGGGGCTCACGATCGTCAAGCAACTGGTTGAGTTGCAGGGGGGCATGGTGGTTGCCACGTCCCAACTGGGCCAAGGCTCCAGCTTCGGGTTCAGCTTCCCACTGGCCCAGGCGCCCGGTGCCGGCGATGAAATGGATGAAACTGGCCAAGGGGTCTGACGCCCCTTGGCTCCTCTTTTTTTGGCCGCGACAACCGACAGTACACTTCTTCAGCTAGTTTTCAACCGGACTTGAGGGTTTTGTAGGATCTACTTGATACCTTGTCTACCGTGACATCTATTTCGCGAAGGAAGGCTCCGAACAACCAGGGGGGATAAAACCAAAGTGCGCAAGAACAGGGTGATCGCAGCCGTTGTGGTCGTAGCCGTGTTGGTCGGCGGTGGTGGGTACTACTACCGGCGCCAGTCGGCGGCCAAGGCCGCAGCCGCCAGCAAGGATCGCGTGATCCAGGCTACGGTCCGGCGGGGTGACATCAATGTCACCATTACCGGTTCCGGCCCCGTTGCGGCCACGAACGGTGTCGACGTGAAGGCGAACCAGCAGGGTACCGTTACGCAGGTTCTCGTCAAGGATGGTGACCAGGTCAAGGCTGGCCAGGTCGTGATGGTCCTCGACAACAAGAACCTCCAGGCTTCCCTGCAGCAGGCCCAGCAGAGCGTGCAGACGGACCAGGACAACATCAACAACCTGCTCAATCCGGATGACACCAGCGTCCGGGCGCAGCAGTCGAAGGTTCAGAGTGCCATGAACACCCTGACCCAGGCCCAGACCAATGCGAACAACCTGACCATTACGGCGCCGGTCAGCGGCGTTGTGATGCCGATTCAGGCCACGCAGGGCTCCAGCCTCAGCAACAACCAGGCCCTGTTCAACCTCTACGATGACTCCACCCCGACCCTCGTCGTGCAGTTCTCCCAGAGCACGGCGGCCGCACTGAAGGTTGGCGCCAAGGCGACCGTTGATCTCAACGGCTTCAACGAGGTGACCGGCACTGTGGTGCAGTCCGGCGGCGGTGCCACTGCCGCTCAGGGCAACCGGGACTCCAACGTGCCCGTGGTGATCGACCTCCCCGCTATGCCGGGCGTCCGGCCGGGCATGGTTGGTTCGGTGAGCATCGATGCGCCCGACCTGGGCTACCAGGTGGTGGGCAACGGCACGATCCGCGACGATTCCGTGGCGGTTCGTTCTCAAGTCAGCGCCACGCTGAGCCAGTTGGCCGTCAAGGAAGGCCAGCGGGTGCACGCCGGCGATCTGCTGGCGAAGCTGACCAGCGACACCATTACCAACGCACTCGCCCAGGCCGAGTTCGACCTGAAGACCCAGCAGGAGACCCTCTCGAACCTGGTCAATCCGGACGGCTCCAACAACCAGCTCCGGCAGCTCCAGGGCAAGCTGAACACCGACATGATCAACCTGCAGAGCGCCCAGTCCAACGTGGCTGACCTCCAGGTGAAGGCCCCGGTGGACGGCCTGGTCTCCTCGTTCACCCCGCATGTGGGTGACCGCATCAGCGCCAACCAGACCCTCTTCCACGTGGCGGACTACAGCAACATGCAGATCGCCATCGGCGTGGATGAGCTGGACATCGCCAACGTGAAGGCGGGCGAGAAGGCGAACATCACCCTCGATGCGCTGCCCGGCAAGAAGTACACCGGCACCGTATTGAAGGTGAACCCGGAAGGCGTCTTCAAGAACGACATTGCGACTTTTACCGTGACGGTGAGCGTTGATAGCCCGGTCGGCCTGATGGCAGGTATGAACGCCAACGTCGAAGTCGTGGTTTCCAACCGGACCAACGTGCTCTGGGTTCCGTCTCAGGCGGTGAAGGTTTCGGGCGGTCAGGCTACCGTCCAGGTGGAAGGCCCGAATCAGCAGCCTGTAACCAAGAACATTCAGATCGGCCTGCGGACCCTTCAGCAGACCGAAATCGCCAGCGGCCTGAATGAAGGCGATCAGGTGATCCTGACCATCGTGAAGGCCAGCACGACCAATTCGGCTGGTGGCATGGGCGGCCTGTTCGGCGGCAACCGCAGCGGTGCCAACGGCGCTGGTGGCGCGGGTGGCGCAGGCGGCTACCAGGGCGGCGGCGCTGGTGGTTACACTGGCGGCGGCGCCGGTGGCAGCGGCAACCGGAGCGGTGGCAGCACGGGTGCCCCCAGAGGGGGGAACTAGCCCATGATCAGCATTCAGGGGATGACCAAGGTCTATGGCATGGCTGACACAGTCGTGCATGCCCTGGCCGGGATCGACCTTGAAGTGGCGGAGGGCGAGATGGTTGCCATCATGGGCCCCTCCGGATCGGGCAAGTCCACCCTCATGAACATGATCGGCTGCCTCGATCGTCCGACTGCCGGCAAGTACTACCTGGCTGGTCAGGAAGTTGGCAGTATTGACGACAACGAGCGGGCCGTGGCGCGGAACCTGCACATCGGCTTTATCTTCCAGGGGTTCAACCTGCTGCCCAAACTGACCGCCGTCCAGAACGTCGAAACGCCCCTGATTTATCGGGGCATCGGCGCCCGGAAGCGGCACGAACAGGCAGAGGCAGCCCTGGAGGTCGTGGGTCTGGCCAATCGTGGCCACCACAAGCCGGCTGAGCTTTCCGGCGGCCAGCAGCAGCGTGTGGCCATTGCCCGGGCCATCGCTTCGCAGCCCTCTATTCTGCTAGGTGACGAACCGACCGGTGCACTGGACTCCCGTACCGGTCAGGAAGTGCTGGGGATCTTCCAGCAGTTGAACAAAGAAGGACGCACCGTGGTGCTGGTTACCCACGATGAGCGGGTGGCGGCGCACTGCAAGCGGGTCGTCCGGCTCCGTGACGGCAAGATCCTCTCCGACGAGATGCTGAAGGCGCCGCTGGACGCCAAGGAGGAGTTGGCCAAGATGTTGGCCGCCGCTGAGGAGGTGGCCGACTAATGATCTTCACCTTCATGGAATCGATCCGTGTGGCGTGGCTGGGCATTACCGGCAACAAGATGCGGACCTTCCTCACCATGCTGGGCATTATCATCGGCGTCTCCGCCGTGATCGCCCTGGTCTCGGTGGGTCAGGGCGCCCAGGCTCAGGCCACGGCGCAGATCACCTCGCTGGGATCTAACCTGATCACGGTCATGCCTCGTGGCAACGGGTACCGGATCGAAGAGAAGGACATCACGCAGTTGAAGCAGATGATCCCGGAGATCCAGTACTACCTGCCGTCCGTGACCGCCAGCCAGGCGACCGTGAAGGCATCTGGAGACTCGTTCCAGGTGGATATTGAAGGCACCGGTGTTGACTATCCGGCGGTGCGTGAGCGGAGCGTCATTCAGGGGCGCTGGTTCACCCAGGAGGAACAGAACACCCGGCAGCCGGTGGCGATCATCGGTACAACGACTGCCACCAACCTGTTTGGCCGTTCCAACCCGCTGGGACAGCAGATCCGCTTCTCCGGCGTGACCTACACGGTCATTGGTGTGGCGGAGCCGAAAGGCACCGGCATGGGCGGCACCGACCAGGATGATCGCATCTTCGTGCCGTATACTTCCATGATGCGTTTGTTGGGCTATAACCGGATTCCGTCCCTCACTCTGAAGGTGGATAAATCTGATGACTCGGCCCTGGTCACCCAGGAGGTCACGGACTTCTATACCAACAAGTTCCGTAACCCCAACGGCGCCCGGGTTCAGAGCCAGGATCAGCTGCTGAGCACCGTGAACAGCATGACGCAGATCTTCACCTTGCTGCTGGGTGCGATCGCCTCGATTTCGCTGCTGGTAGGCGGTATCGGCATCATGAACATCATGCTGGTTTCCGTCTCTGAGCGTACTCGTGAGATCGGCATCCGGAAGGCTATCGGCGCCAAGAACCGGGACGTAATGCTCCAGTTCCTGGTGGAAGCGCTGATTCTCTCGCTAACCGGCGGCGCCATAGGCATTGGCCTGGGCATGGCCGGTGCGAGCGGCCTCTCCAAGGTGATGAGCTTCCAGACCAAGGTTACCACCGGTTCCATCTTGCTCTCGTTCGGGTTCTCCATGGCCGTGGGTCTCATCTTCGGTCTGTACCCTGCTTACCGTGCCTCGAACCTGGACCCCATCGAAGCGCTCCGGCGCGACTAGTGGTTCGGCCAGACGGGTGCATCAGCGGTGGGCTCCCGTTCACCATGGCCGTTCCTGGTGGTCAGGGTGCGATACCAGTCTTAGTGTTTTAAGGAGGAGCCAGCTAATATGGCCAAGTCGATGCGTAAAGTATTAGCGATTGTCGGTACGCTTGCGCTTCTGGTTGCCCTTGTTGCCTCGTTCACCGGTCGTTCTCAGGCCGCCAACCTGACGGGTGGTCAGTACACCTACGTCATCAACGGCGAGGAGTCCACGTTCCCCTTTGACCCGATCATCCGGAAGGATGGACTCCTGCTGCCGGCAGAAGTCTTCCAGCGGGTTGGCATTCAGGTGGCGGGTCTGACGACCAAGCAGATCACGATGACCAAGGACACCGTGACCGAAGTGGTGAACGTGGGTACCACCGCTGGGACCCTGAACGGCGTTGCCGACAACGTGGCCACCGCTCCCCTGCGGCTGAACGGCCGTGTCTTCCTGCCCGCCTCCGTGTTGGCCGACTTCGGCGTCGATGTTACCCAGGATGGCACCTTTGTGATCATCCGGAACTACACCGACGGCCTGCAGAAGGCCACCACGCTCTCCGACGCCGACTGGTCCAACAAGAGCGGCGCCAAGAGCTTCACCGCTAGCCTCAAGGCTGACAGCAACATCTACCTCAGCGGCACCTTCACCTTCCTGACCCCGGACCTGATCAACACCACCAACATCGGTCTGAACTACGGCGCTCGTGCCCGGCTGCTCAGCCTGATCCAGAGCAACTCCCTGGTGTTGGTCCATCTCTCCAACACGGCCTTCAAGTCCGGCGCACTGACCACTGGCCTCTACCTGGTGGACGGCAACCGGAACGAGTACGACCTGATTCAGGCCTTCGACGCTGGTCAGGGCCTCGTGACCAGCAAGCTGGCTCCTGGCGCCGACCGGATTGGCGTCCTGGTCTTCCCGAAGATCCAGAACCTCAATACGACCCTGACGCTGTACTACGATGCCAACAACGGCACCGTCGGCTCCTTCACCAGCCTGCAGTAAGCACAGCATGAGCAAAATGGGCTCGGGGGCGACGCGTCTCCGGGCCCGTTTTATTTTTCTTACAGCTATTGACGAACCTATTTGACCATTGCTACGGTCATATTACGTGAGGTGATCGCTGTGACGCTACAAGTGCAGAACGTGGCTAAACGGTTCGGCAACGTTCAGGCGGTGCAGGACGTCAGCTTTGCCGTCGGCCAGGGGCGGGTCTGCGGTCTGCTGGGTTCCAACGGTGCCGGCAAGACCACGACCATGCGCATGATCATGCGGATCTTCTTGCCCGACAGCGGCCAGATCCTGTGGAAGGGAAGCCCGGTTACGGACGAGGTGCGTCAGGGTTTCGGCTATCTGCACGAGGAGCGGGGGCTCTACCCCAAGATGCAGGTGCGGGAGCAACTGATCTACCTGACCATGCTGAAGGGGCTTTCCCGGCCCGATGCGATTCTGCGGGTGGACCGCTGGATCGATCAACTGGAGCTCGGGCAGTACCGGACGATGCGGGTAGAGCAGCTCTCCAAGGGCAATCAGCAGAAGGTGCAGGTGGCCGCAGCCGTGGCCTGCGGTCCGGAACTCTGCATTCTGGACGAACCGTTTACCGGGCTCGACCCGGTGAACACGCTGGTGTTGGAGGAGGCTTTCCGGACCCTGGCCCGGGAAGGGACCACCGTGCTCTTCTCGTCGCACAACATGGACCAGGTGGAGGCGCTGTGCCAGGACGTGGTGCTGATCCACCGTGCCCATGTAGTGCTGGAGGGCGCCCTGCGGGACGTGAAGCGGGCCTCCCGCAAGCGTTCCATCCAACTCACCATGGAGTCGGGGGAGTACACATTCCTCCGGACGATTTCTGGCCTGACCACCCACGAAGGGCGTGGGGGTGGCGTGGAGATCACCGTGCCGGAAGGGACGGACCCCATGGCCATCCTGCGGCGGGCTGTGGAGACCGGACCCGTGGTGGCCTACTCCCTGGGCGAGCCCTCGCTGCGGGAGATTTACCTGGAGAAGGTAGGTGGCGTCGATGCGTAATCTCTGGCTGGTAGCACAGCGCGAGTTTGTGATGCGCGGCAAGTCGGCCGCCTATCTGATCACGACCGCACTGATCATGGTCATGCTGCTGTTTACCACGATCTTCCCGGCCATCATGCAGGGCAAGTCCAAGACGCAGGCGCTGGACGTCATGGTGCTGGACCAGACCGGCATGGTCACCGAAGGGCTGAAGAGCGTGGTGGCGACGGCAGCACAGGGACCGGCCAGAGCCCGTTCCATCACGGTCAACGCCGTGAGCGGGGATGAGGCCAGCCTGACTGAGCGGGCCAAGAACGAGGGGAAGGTGCTGCTGGTGATCACCGGCTCCTTCCCGGATGACGTGAAGGCGCGTTACCTGGCCGGCGACCTGAACATGTTGGATGGCGCCAATGCGGTCATGGGGCCGTTGGAATCGATGGTCCGGGCTGCCCGGATCAGCAAGGCGGGGCTCGACCCCAAGGTTGCGGCTGAGATCCTGAAGCCCATGTCCACGGAGGTCAGCCAGATCACCGCTTCCGGCAAACAGCGGAATCAGGACGCCTTCATGGGCGCTTACCTGCTCTCCATGGGTGTGGTCATGGCGCTTTACATGGTGATCCTCATGAATGGCCAGTTCGTCTTCATGGGCGTTCTGGAGGAGAAGCTCTCCCGGGTGATGGAGGTCATGGTCAGCAATGTGAGCGCCAGCGCCATGATGGCCGGCAAGGTGCTGGGGTTGGCCGCACTTGGGTTGCTTCAGTTCATCGGCACGATCCTGGCCTGGTTCGTCGGTAACGAAATCGCCGCCAAGATCGCGGGTACCCAGGTCGGTCACCTGAGCCTTGGGACTGGGCTGTTGGCGTTCCTGTTCCTGATCCTGGGCTTCATCATGGTCTCCACCCTGATGGCGGCCGGTGCAGCCACCATCAGCCGGATGGAGGACCAGCAGACGGTGATGACGCCCATCACATTGTTGGTGGCCCTGCCCTTGCTCTGCATGACCGCCTTCATCAACAACCCGGATTCCACGCTGGCGGTGGTGTTGTCGATCGTCCCCTTCTTCTCCCAGTCACTCATGATCTTCCGGGTGTTGATGGGCGGCGTGCCCGTCTGGCAGATCCTGCTCTCGCTGTTCCTGATGGTGATCGCCACCATCGGCTTCACCTGGGCCAGCGGCCGGGTCTATCGGGCAGCCATGCTGAGTTATGGCGGGCGCCCCACCATGAAGAAGCTGTGGGAGTATCTGAAGGCGGGGTAGCGAAAGCAGCAATATACTGGCGTAGCAAGGTTGGCAGGAAAGCAGCGGGTGCATGACGTAAATCACGCATTCAAGCTGTCGACGATAAGGAGGCCCGCCTACCGTGCGCTCATTCGGCCAGGCTGTTTCGGTGATTGTTGGCGCTTTGCTGGTGGCGGCATCCTACCAGTGGTTCTATGTGCCATACCATCTGGTGACCGGCGGTGTGGCCGGTATTGCCCTTCTGACTCATCAACTGCTGCACTGGCCCATTGGTCTGCAGGTTCTGGTCTACAACATCCCGATCCTCTGGTGGGGGTGGCGGGATCACGGGCGCCGGTTCATCCTCCTGACCGTGCTGGGCATTCTCTCGCTGACCACCTTTACCACGTTCCTGCCGCAGCGCATGGTGATTGCGAACGACCCCATGCTCAACGCCATCTTCGGCGGTCTGGTCAACGGGATCGGCGCCGGCCTGGCTTTTCGGGCCAGCGGTTCCCTCGGTGGTCTGGACGTGGCCGTAGTCTCGCTGAACCGGCGCTACTCGCTGCCGATCGGTGACCTGACCATGGGCTTCAATGCCCTGATTGTGGCCGCCCTGGCGATCACGCAGGACGTGAAGCTGGCGCTCTATACGCTGGTCTCCATGTTCGTCATCGGCCGGCTGATTGACGTGATCACGACCGGCGCCGTCAAGAAAACGGCACTGATCGTGACCAGCAATCCGGAACTGGTGGCCGAACGGATCAATCACGAGATGGGCCGTGGCGTCACCAGGCTGGAAGGAGTAGGGGCGTACAGCGGCGAGAGCCGCTCCGTGCTGATCTGCGTGATCACCCGGTACGAATTGGCCCGGGTGAAAGAGATCACAGCGGCGGCTGATCCCCAGGGGTTCATCGCCGTCCTCCAAACCGATCAGGTCTCCGGGCGGTTCGCCGCATACAACTTCCTCAAAGGGGCCACGAACCTGGTAGAATCCAAAACGGCGCCTCCGTGCTGACCAAAAAGGCGGCTGTCCTCCTGTGGAGACAGCCGCTTTTCTCTGCCTTTTTGTCCTCTCGGTCTATCTGCTCAGGCACAATCCCGGCGGACTACAGTGAGTCCTTCTACGGATACGAAGACTAATGGGCCCCGTGGTTTAATGATAACAAGGGGAGTCAGAGAGGGGGGATCGACCATGCGTATCCCAATCGGTCTCTTTCTGGTGTTACATGGGCTGGTTCATACGGCGCTGGCCTCTGCCGCCGATCCGGACGGTCGGGCTTTTGGGTGGCTGGTGGACCCCCGGTGGGCGTGGCTGCTGACCCGGCTGGGGTTGAGTGCGGACCTGATCCGCTTGACGGGCACGATGCTCTGGGTTCTCGTGACGCTGGCCTTCGTGATGGCGGGGCTGGGCGTGTTCGGCTTTATGGTGCCGACCCGTTGGTGGCGCGGTTTTGCGGTAGTGGCCAGCTGCGGCTCGCTGCTGCTGCTGATCCTGTTCTGGCACCCCTGGTTCATTACGGGTGCGGGGTTGGATCTGGCGGTTTTGATCGGCCTGCTGGGGATCGATTTCCCACGGCGCAGTCTCGGATGGTAAAGGTGAGCCCGGCGGCCAACGTGCAGCCGGGCTCTTTTGTGTTGCAGGTATTTTTCGCAGCGTAGCCAAATCTCTATTGTTTTAGAACAGTAGGGAGGGCTTCGCTTGAAACTGCGGCTGCGCTGCACGGCCTTGTTGCTGATCTTATTCCTGCTGTCCGGCTGTTCGACGCCGGCAGTCAAGGCCACCGCTCCGGCATCCTCCGGGTCTGAAGTAGCCGCTCCGACGCCACCCCCGCCGCCAGCCGAACATGCCCGGATTCTGGCGACCGGCGATTTCCTCATGCATCTGCCGCTGGTCTACAGTTCGGCCCGGGGAAAGGAGCAGTGGGACTTCACACCGCTCTTCGAGCCCATTCGCCCGTGGATCGAGGGCGCCGACCTGGCCATTGGCGAGCTGGAGACAACGCTGACGGGCACCGACTACCCCTGGTCCGGCTACCCCAGCTTCAACACGCCGCCGGAATTCGCCCGGGATATCAAACTGCTTGGCTACGACGCCGTCACCAACGCCAACAACCACGCGTTGGACTACAGCGAATATGGGTTGAAGCAGACGGCGGATGCGCTGGACCGCTTCGGTGTTCCCCATGTGGGGACGAACCGCACGCCGGAAGAGCAGAACCAGATCCTGGTCCTGAATGTGACGAAGAATATCAAAATGGCACTTCTGGCCTATACATACGGCACCAACGGCATCCCGCTCCCCAACCCCTGGTGCGTGAACATGCTGGACCCCCAGCGCATCCAGGCCGACATCCGCCGCGCCCGGCAGATGGAGGGGGTGGACCTGGTGGCCGTTGCCCTCCACATGGGTGACGAGTACGCCCGTGAGCCCAACGAGCAGCAGCAGGAACTGGTGAAGCTCAGCCTCGAGGCTGGCGCCGACATCATCTTCGGCGATCACCCTCACGTCGTACAGAGGGCCGAACTCCAGCGGGTAACCGATCAGTTTGGCCGGGACCTGCCGAGGGCCGTGGTCTATAGCTTTGGCAACCTGATCAGCAACCAGGAGGGCATGGAGCGACTCGAGGGCATCATGCTGGTGGTAGATGTAGTCAAGGAACAGGGTGTCACCTGGATCGAGAAGCTCTCCTACATCCCCGTCTACACCCACACCTACCAGCAAGGCGCCGATAAGCACTACCGCACGGTCCCCATCGAGCAGGCCCTGCGCGACTACGAGCAAGGCAAGGACCCCCTGATTACCGCCGCCGATTACGCCCAGCTCAAAGCCGCCTGGGCCGACACCACCGCCCGCACCGAGGGCAACCAGTACGTGACCTTGATGCACGTGGATCAGCCGAAGGCGGTACAACGATAGCAAAAGCAGCCCTGCGTCCGGCGATGCCGGATGCAGGGCTGCTGTGATATGTACGGTCAGCGGGCCAGGGCCCAACGAATCAGTGCAAACAACATGCCGGCGACGTAAAGCCCCCCAAAGATCACCTTGTTGTGCCGGGCCAGCCACTCCGGCAGGTAAATGTCAAAGTTGTCCCGCCGGTCGTCCGTGTAGCGAGCCGCTACATCCGTGAGTGGGCAGCGAAACCCGTTGAACAGCAGGATCAAACACTCCACGAACACGACCCCCGAGAACACACCCGCCATCAAATATCGGTCCGCCCATGCATAAAGCGGAATCGCCACGATACAGCCCACAAAGAAGGCCCAAGCCACCGTGTGCACGATCTTCACAGCCCGAAGACTCGCCACGATCCACCACCACCTTTGAGAAAACTGGGGTGTTGAAAGCAGTGAAACGAAGCTGAGCGCCCCCTCCGACGGCGGCGCGGGTGCTGCCGTTAGGACGCCCCCAGGAGACCCGAAGGGGCTCCGCAGGAAAAGGCGGCCGGGGCAGCACCCCCCCGACGGCCGAGGGGCTTCCCACGCCGTGC
>JBLNEM010000511.1:0-6692 GCA_050262655.1 Mycobacterium leprae
ATGCCAGGAGGACCCTGGAACTCGGCGATGGGGGTGAATTCACATTCGGTCTTATCGCCCACCAGGCGGATGTTCAGCCTGAGGCCGAGACGGTTCTCGTCGCTGCAGCCAAAGCACTGCCAGTGCAGCCCCTGCAGGTGATCCCGCTCGTGAATAAACTGTTCGGTCATACATAATGGCCCCCTTTCGGCGGGAAGTCCTTTCCTCACATTTTACCATGCGTCCCGGGTCCGTGCCAGTTGGCCGTCCTACTGCCGAAGCAACGCTTCCACCCCTGACGGGTCCAGCGGCCTGGCGAAGTAGTACCCTTGCCCCTGATGGCAGCGCAGCCCCTGCAGTTCTGACAGCTGGTCGGCCCGCTCGATCCCTTCGGCGCAGGTCTCAAGCTCCAGCGCCAGGGCGATATCCATGATGGAGTGCACCAGTGCGAACTCCCGAGAACCGGGCTGCACGGCATCCACGAAGGACTTATCGATCTTCAGAATGTCCACCGGGAACCGGCGGAGGTAAGTAAGCGAAGCATAGCCGGTGCCGAAGTCATCGACCGCCAACCGCACACCCAGCGCCTTCAGGACCCCCAGTGTGCGCAGAACACGGGGAGTGCCGTGCAGCAGCGCCGATTCGGTCAGCTCCAGCACCAGTTGAGACGGCGAGAGCCCGGACTCGGTGAGGGCCCGGTCGACCTCGTCGGCCAGGTGCGGCCCCACCAGCTGAACGGCAGACAGGTTGACGTTCAAGTTCAGCCGACGACCCCCGTTTTCGACTTCCCACTGGCTGACCTGGTTACAGGCTGTCCGCAGGACCCAGCGCCCAATGCTGTTGATCAGCCCGGTCTCCTCGGCCAGGGGGATGAACTCCATCGGCGCCACGACTCCCCGTTGGGGATGACGCCAGCGCAACAGGGCTTCGACGCCAATGATCGAACTGGACTGCAGATCGACCGTTGGCTGGTATTGCAGGAAGAACTCGCCCCGTTCCAGGGCGCCCCGTAGATCCAATTCCATCGCAAACCGCTGCTGTAGATCTTGGGCCATCGCCGGCTCGAAGAGTACCGTCCGTGCCCCCTGGTCCCGTTTCGCCAGATAGAGTGCGACCTCGGCCTGCTGCCGCAGTTCCGTTGCCGTCTCGGCCGTAGCCGGGTAGAGCGCAATGCCGACCGCTGCCGGTGCGTACAGTTCACGTCCGTCCACCACGAAGGGGCCCTCCAGCGTCTTCAGCAGGCCGTCGGCCAACGCCAACGCATGTGCCGCATCGGCGCCGGGAAGCAGGATCGCAAACTGATCGCCACCCGCCCGCAGCACCAGTTCTTTCGGCTCCAACGAACGATCGATCCGCCTGGCCACCATGGCGAGGAGTTCATCGCCGATGGCATCACCCAGGCAGCAGTTCACCAGCCCGAACCGGTCCAGGTCGAGCAGCAGCAACGCCACAAGACCGCCATAGTTCTTGGCGGTCACCAGTGCGCGGCTAAGGTCCTCCAGTACGAACAGACGCGGGGTAGAGCTCGATGCGGAATCTGTCTTCAGCATCATCCGTAGCCCCTTCGGTTGGTTGATGGTGCGCCATGATCCGAGTTAGAGTTCAACAACTAAAGGTACACATGTGGTAATTATATAGGAAAATCTTGATTAAGGCTATAGGATGAGCACGTAGAGGAGGGTTTTTATGGGAACGGAAGGCAACCTGGTCCTCACGGAAGTCTACTGCTGTGAGCAACCGGGCCGGGAGTATGTCCGCCTGTGGAACTCCGGCACGGTGCCAGCAGGGCTGACCGACTACCGGCTCGAATGGGATGGGCGCCTCTATCGCTTCCCGGACACCGCCGCTCCCCTCGCCCCGGGAGAGGGGCTCTATGTGGCAAAGGAGCCAAACGCCTTCAGGCAAGTGATGACCCAGTTCCCGCAGTTCGGGCTGAAGCCGGTCCCAGAGGTCCCCTCGCTGATCGACGAGGACGAACCGCCGACCCCGCTCTCCCCCAAAGGCGGCAGCATCCGGCTGCTGATGAATGGGGGCCACGTGGCAGACGCATTCGTGTGGGGCGATGGGAGCGTCCCGAATGGCTGGACCGGCCCCGGGATTCTGCCGCCCGATGCGGATCGTGTCTTTCTCCGGGCGATCGACGAGTCCACGCTCTCCGGCCAGTGCAGCGGCCGCTACGTAATGCCTGGCGGTACGGCCGCCGTGTGGCATCAGGGCACCTCCTGGGTGCCCCGGCGGATCATGCAGTTGGGTCAGGCCTCCTTCCCCTACCCCACCTACGACGATGTGAAGGCCATTACTGCCTTCACCTCCCCCGACTGCGCCTGCAGTGCGCTGACAACCTTCATCGACAGTGCCGTCAGCCAGCTGGACATCAATATCTACCTGTTCACGCAGGACGCATTGATCGGCAGGCTCGAGGCCGCTTTGGCCCGCCGGGTCCCCATTCGGCTGCTCATGGAAGGGGAGCCGATGTCCGGCATGGCCCCCGGCGACCGCAAGGCGCTGGACCGACTGCGGGAGAGAGGCGCTCAGGTTCGAGTCCTGCGCCGGACGCCCGACGGTTTCAAGCGGTATCACCTGGACCATGCCAAGTTTGCCATCGCCGATGGCAGCCGCGCCCTGATCATGTCGGATAACTGGACCCATACCAGCGCCCCCGACACGCCCAAGACCGGGAACCGCGGCTGGGGGGTGATCGTGGAATCGCCCGGACTCTCCGCCCACCTGACCCGGGTGTTTGCCTTCGATTGGAACCCCCACAGCCCGGACAGCGTCGATCTGGAGCCCAAGGTTCAACTGCCGGTCATGGCAGCCTCGCCGGCAGACATGCCGGAGCCCATGGCGCTGGGCGAGCCATTCGTGCCGGTCCACATGAACGGCCCGATGGCCGTGACCCCGGTGCTGGCGCCCGAGCACGCCATGCTGGAGACCTGCGGGATCACCGGGCTGATCCGCAGCGCCACCACCCACCTGGAGATCGAGCAGCAGGACGTACCTCTGTACTGGGGTGGGCAGGAGGAGGACCGGTCAACCGATGCCACGCCAAATCTCTTCCTGGAGGAGACGTTGGCGGCGGCCCGCCGAGGCGTGCAGGTCCGGATTCTGTTAGGCGGGCAATATCTGGAGCCGGACAACCCCGTGGATAACTCCAAGACCCGAGAGTACCTCCGGCGCCTGGCCGAACAAGAGCACCTGCCGCTCCAGTGCCGCATCGTCGACTACGGAGCCACAGGCATGGGGATTCACAACAAAGGGATCATGGTCGACGGCAAGAGCACCTGCGTCAGTTCGATCAACTGGACCGAAAACAGCCCGCTCTACAACCGGGAGTTGGGGCTGATTCTGCACAGCCCGGAGGTGACCAGCTACTTCGGCCGGATCTTCGAGCGGGATTGGGGCTGGGGCAAATAGGCCGTGACACGCAAACAACAGAGCGGGAGGTCAAACCTCCCGCTCTCTGTTATCCGGCCGCTTGCACGCCGACCAGCGACAGCAGCGCCTGTCGGGTCGCAGCGGTGTCGCCAGTATGTAAGAGGGTCTGCATGCCGACCATCTCGGCCGCGTCTATGTTCCGGACCATGTCGTCCACAAATACCACCTCATCCGGCGCCAGTCCCATCTGGTCCAGGATGATCTGGTAGGCTTCCGGCTCGGGTTTGCGGGCCCCCATTTCACAGGAGAGTGCAACAGGCCCGAAGGATTCCATGAATCCCATGCGGCGCAACACCCTGGCGTGCGAAACCTGCGTATTGGAGAGAATGGCGGTCATGAGCCCCATCCGCCGCAGCTCTGCTGCCAGTTGCAGCATCGCCTCTACCGGCCGGAAGTGTGCCGCGAAAATGTCATCAAAGGCGTCCAGCGGTACCGGGCGCTCCGCCACCTGCACCCAGACTTCCTCTTCGGGCATGTCGCCTCTCTGCAGAGCCGGAATGCTTTGGGCGTAGCAGTTGGGCAGGACCGGCAGACCAAGCCGTTGAGCCACTGCGGCCCGATACTCGGCTTCGCCAAGGGTGACCAAAACCCCACCACAGTCGAAAACAGCACCACGAATCATCGGCGAGCAGCACCTCTTTCATCAGAATGGATGACGTCTCACCATGGTTTGACGAAGAAAAGAACGTTCCTGTCGCGAAAAAGGAGATTCCCGGGAGGACTTGCCTTCCCGGGACTTGTTATCGGTTAACTGGTGCTCTCCCACTTACCGCCCCAGTGTCACCTGCGGCTCGGTACCAGGCTGCGGGACTGGTGTGGCGCAGACTGGGCATGCTTCGCAGAAGTGAACGCGATCGCCGAACACACCTTTGATCGTTTCGATCGACTCATCCCATTCGCCCGTGGTCCGCGTATGGACAGTCACTCTGCGGGGAGCCAGCGTAATCAACGCCGAGATCAGCAAGTCTTCGTAGTTGACCTCGCTCTCCACCATCTCCACCACGAACTCTTCGAGGTACTCGCTCTTGATGGCGCACCCTTCATCGTCGACCAGTTTGAACGAGCCGCCGGGACGGATCAACACGTGGACATGATCCATTCGTGGTTCTTGCACGTCCACAAAATATTTGAGGAGCCGAACGAACTCCCGGTACTCCCGCTCCATCAGGAAGTCATCCACAGCGCGGTCGACGGCGTCCTCTAGCTCCTCTACATAGTCCCGCAGCCGGAAGGTGATAAAACCCTCCATTACCAACTCATCACTGGTTTCCAGGTAGTCACGCAGCCGGTGCAACACTTGGGTCTTGCGGTTTGCACGATACAGCTGCCCGTCCGCCACGGATCCGCTCTCTTCCGCCAGTGTCTTGCCGGCGTAATCGGCAACAAGCTCCTGCTCCTCGTTCGTGAAGTAGTAGTAAGTAGACCGGATAATCCGCCTGATCATGGCCTGCTCTCTACTCTCCACGATGAGGTCCGACAGAGCGCTGGCAACATGGTGGCGCAGAGTGGCCTCTGCGGCAGATGGGGTGTTCGGATGGTTATCGACAGTCAAGTCGAGAAACGCAAAGCTCCCACGGGTCGTCTGGCCGACGCGGATATGGATGCCCTCTTCCTGGAGAGTCCGAAACTCATCGAGAAGACGCAGGCGAATTTCTTCGATCCCTTCGGCGGTTCCTATCGTGATCGCTTGCACGGCCGTTTCACCCCTCTTGCAGGGATTCGGCTGCGGTGCTGATGCAGCCGAAGCTGTCTGCCGTACTAGTATATGACCCGCCGCGAAAGAGTTATACGGTTCTGGCACTGGGCGTTTTCCTCATTTCGTCCACTTTTGGTAAATTGTCTCACACCCACCGGCCAATGCCTCGGCTACCTGATCACGAAACGAAACGTCAGCCAAAAGCTGCCTGTCCGCCGCGTTGGTAATGAAGCCAAGCTCCAGAAGCAGCGCCGGTGCCTTGACTGCGCGCAGCACATGGAACGTATCCCGCGGATGTGGGGCTTCGTCCCGCCCATTCAGCCCACGAGAGCGCAGCAGCTGATCGAAGAAGAACGCAGCGTCCCGGCTGGGCCTGGATGACTGGTAGAAGATCATCATGCCCCGCTCGGCGGTATTCGCTGCGCTGTTGACATGAATGCTGAGCATCAGCGATCCCTGACACTGGTTGGCCACGCCGCTACGGAAGTGCAGATCGCGGGTGAGGCGACTGCCGTCGTATTGCCCGCCCAGATCCACGTCCGTCGTCCGGGTCAGCACAACCGGGATGCCCCGCATCTCCAGGTAGGATTTCAGCCGCAAAGCTACATCCAATACGATCGCTTTCTCCAGCATGAAATTCGGCACGTTGGCACCACCGTCGATGCCGCCGTGACCCGGGTCGATCACCACCGGCCGGCCGGCCGGACATTCCGGCATTGCCTTGACCGTTCTGTCCCTGCCGGCCACAAAAGAAGCTGCTGCAGCGGTAAGCGCTGCAGCAGCGAGCAGAGTCAGCACAAGAGCGACTTTTCCCCGCATACGCTTCACCTGCCCAAGTGTATGAGGGCAGCACGGGGTCAAGCTCTATTTTTTATCGATTTCCTTCTGGACCGTTTGCACGATCTGGGTCACATACTGCTGCAGCGTGGCGTTCGCCGGCGCTGCGATCACCCGGCCGTTCAGTTCGAAGGTCGGCGTGACTTTGATGCCCCGGGCCGCCGCTGCCGCCGTCTCCTGCTGTACATTGGCCGCACTCTTGCCAGAGTCGAGGCACTGACTGAACTGGGCGCTGTCCAGCTTCAGATCGGCCGCCAGCCGCTTCAGCTTCTCTTTCGGGAACTGCCCCTGCTGGTTGGCCAGCAGCGTCGCATGGTACTCCCAGAACCGCCCCTGCGCCAGGGCACATTCGGCCGCCTGGGCGGCAATCTCGGCATCCGTACCGGTGTGAACCACCCGATGCCGGAACTCGAACACCAGGTTACCGGAGGCTCTCCACGCCGCCAACTGCGGCTCCAGCGCCTTTTGCATCAAGGCGCAGTATGGTCAGAGGTAGTCGCCGTACTCGACCAACCGGACCCTGGCGGCCGGATTGCCCATCGCCTTTTGATCCGCCGGCTCTGTCCATGTCACGGGCGAAGCCGGAGCCGGCGGCGTCACCACCTTGCCCGTATCCGGTTTCGCACTCAGGCTGACGCCGATCAGAACCAGCGCGGCGATGACGCCGCTGGCCGCCACCAGCCAGACCTGGCGTGAATCCTTCTTCCCTGCCATGCCTCAACGCTCCCTCCCCTGAAGGTAGAAA
>JBLNEM010000512.1:0-7914 GCA_050262655.1 Mycobacterium leprae
GTGGCTATGTGAGGGAATGTCTGCGCCTAGGAGTGCGGCGTGAAGTTTGCCGCCGTCGGGCGGGCGTCAGGGAGGGTAACGACCAGGATGCCGCCCAGCACGACATAGACGGCCAGGGCTACGATCGCCATCTGGTAACCGAAGAGCGTGCCACCCAGAATCGTCAGAATCAGCGACCAGGTCGCGTCGCCCAGCACGCTGGCGGTGCGGCCCGAAAGGTTGTAGAGGCCCCAGAACTCGCCCGACTTCTCAACGGGAATCAGGGCGGTGAGGAGCACCCGGCTGGAGGACCAGACACCGGCCAGACCCAGGCCGGCGAAGGGGCCCACCGCCACGGTGAACAGGATCTTGGTGGAGAGGGTGACACTCCCCAGCGTCAGGGTGGTGCCCGGGCGGATGAGCAATGCCATGGCGAAGAGCAGCAGCCAGATGGCCAGGTCGATCAGGACCGACTTCTTGGCGCCGATACGCTTGACCATGGGGCCGAAGATGAACCAGGCCGAGAGCATGGCCACGATGATGGCCGGGCCGAACACGGCCGTCAGTTCACCGGCGGAGAAGCCCATCACGTTGCGGGAGTAGAGACCCATCAGGGTGATGACCGAAGCGACCGCGTTTTCGTAGAGGAAGTCGGCCACCAGGAAGCGGAACAGGAAGCGGTGCTTCTGCGCTTCTTTCAGTGTCTGACCGATGCGCCGGTAGGCGGCGCCGATATCCAACGTCCGCTTGCTCTTCTGCTTGAAATCGGGTGCGAAGAACATAGCGGGGATGGCGAAAACCAGGTAGATCAGCGCCATCGGGAGGAAGACCCGCCCGGCGAACTCGTCGCTCGGGACCAGACGACCCAGGGTAAGCATGCAGATCAGACCGCCGGCATAACCAAGACCGACAGTCATGCTGATGATGGTAGAGACGTTCTGCTCCGTGCTGACCCCGGGGAGCATGGCGGTGAAGAAAGTAAAGGCGCCGTTGGCACAGATATAACCGATGATAAAGAGCAGGGCCGCAATGGCCGCCGAATGCGTAACGGCCAGGAGACCGGTTGCAAGCACGACACCCAGCACGAAGAGGCGAAGGTACGGCTGGCGGCGGCCGCTGTTGTCAGCCGAGGCGCCCAGTACCGGCGAAATGACTGCGATCACCAGCGCTGCTACGGTGACGGCCCAGCCGTAGCTGTTGGCGGGCTGCTTCAGCACGGCCTGCCAGAAAGCGCCGAAATAGGTCGAGACAATAATGAGCGACCAGGCCGAGTCACCCGATTCGAAGATCGAGTACTTGTACAGGACCTTCCACCAGGGCATTGGACTCCGTGTTGTTTCCTCCACCCATTCATCCTCCTGTCATGCTTACCTAAGCAACTGCGTATACCACGCGCTGTGAATTTCCACTACGGTAGACGCGATTCCTTCCTGGTGGGCGCCCCAGCAAAAAAGAGGCGCCGCATGGCGCCTCGGTCGATCCGACCCTAGATACCGGCGAAGGGGAATGGGCTGGTCACCACTGTAGTGCTCGGGATGGCACTGCCATATCCACCGCCGAGGGAGACGGGATAGCCCTTTCCGTAGGGGAATCCGTACAGCATAAGGTACTTCCTCCTTTGGCCTGACCGCACACGTACAGAGCGGTGGGGAGACTCTCCCCGTCTACGTTATGTTGTGTTCGGTACAACGGTGATGCCCGTTCAACGGAAGAGGCCTGTTTTGCGAGGACGCGTCGTACACTATACCGTCACGGCGAGCCCCTCTGCGCCGGACCACACTGCCCTGAATGGAAGGGGGAGGACCCATGCCCCAGGACTATTCCACACGGCACCAGGATACGGGCGGACAGGAGTATTCAAGTCGCGGTGGCCGCACCACCATGCTGACCGTCCAACCGGGGCCGCCTGCTTCCCCGTCCGGTCCCCAAGCGCAGCCACCACTGATGCAGCCCTTGCCGCTGGTTCTGCCGCAGAGCATCCAGACGCCTGTTGTCGGCGGAATGGATTTGGAACAGGGGGGGAACGGCGAGCCCAAGTACCGCTATTTCCTGACGGGGGATGGGCTCCCGGTATCCGGCGGTGCGTCAGGCACCGTCCTGATCGGCGTGCGACCGGGCGAACCGCCCGGCATCAAGGCCGACATTCAGGGATTGAGGCCTGTTGCGGACCCGATGATGCGCCCAATCCTGTGGCTGATTCACGACATTTTGGTGCCGGCGGATCTGCTGCCGATGGATCAGGCGCTGCTGCCCAAGGGCGTGAACGGGTTGGGCAACCAGCCTGGCACCATCTTCACGCTGGACGGGAACCCGCCTACATATGGACTCTATCCGAACACCATCACCGTCGCGGTATCGCCGGGCTCCTTCCTACTCCAGCCCGGTGGGGACTGGCAATTGCAGGCGGCGCTTGACGAGTGGTCGAACCAGGCGTTCCACCCCGCGGCGGTCCTGGGGACGGGGGTCATGGCGGATCTGCACATGGGTATTCCCAGTGGCACGGCCGTCGCCATTTTGACCGACCTGTTCATGCGGCCGGCTGGTGTTCATCCCGAGTTGGATCTGCGGGTCCACTACCCGCAGCGGCTGCTGGCGATCGCCCGGGAATCAGGGGCCGTCCCGACCTACCTCGACTGCAGCGCATTCACCCGGGCAGCGGTTACCTGGGAGGGGTTCACGCGCTCGACTCCGCGACTGATGCCGACACGGGAGAATTGCTTCCTGGTTTCCACGGGCCGCCTGGCGACGTGAGTGGAGAAGAGAGCCCTCGCCCCATTCTGGGGGCGAGGGCTTTGTTCTGCCTCAGGCCGGCAGCAGCCCGCCAGACTGCAGTTCACCCTTCAGGGCGTCGGCGAAGAGTTCGGTGAAGCGGGTCTGGTCGATGGTGCGGGCGGCAAGGGACTGGAAGGCGGTCTGCAGGTCGGGGCCGGCCAGGCAGGTGGCGGCTGCGCGGAGGAGTCTCATCCGGGATTCGCCCTCGGTCAGGCGCTGGAACTGATCCCCCAGGGCGGCGCGGGCGGCGGGGGTCTGGAGGAGCTGCCACCCCAACTGGAACCAGAAGGGGTTCAGCAGAATGGGGCTGGTTTCAGCGGTGACGTCCGGAGCGCGTACCGCGGGGGGAGCCGGCGCGGCAGCGGGCTCTTCGGTCTCAGGCCGGACGGCCGTTTCGGGGGAGGCACCCTGAATGGGGATGGCCGTCGGCGCCTGCCTGGGGGCAGGTGTCTCAGCCGGCAAGACCGGGAAGGCCGTGGGTGACGGCGTTGAGGGCGGAGCCCAGGGGAACGGCGGAGGATTGCTCAGCGAAGGGGAGGCCCCGGGGGCGGGGAACGACGGGTTCTGCGCAGCCGGTGGGAATGGCATACTGCTTGGGAACATGGGCATGGGCGGCATACTGCTGGTGGGCAGCGGCGGCGCTGGCATGGTGGGACCGGCTGTCGCCTGCATCAGGGCACCAGGAAGGCCCGGGCGGCCGACGGCGGCTGGCGATCCGAAAAAGCCCAGACCGGGGAGATACCCCTGGGGGCCGGTGGTATAGCTGACTCCCTGCTGTGGCGCGGGCGCTCCCGGCTGAGGTCCAGGTCCAAACTGGTT
Organism: Mycobacterium leprae; assembly: GCA_050262655.1. Taxonomy (GTDB): domain Bacteria; phylum Bacillota; class Sulfobacillia; order Symbiobacteriales; family Symbiobacteriaceae; genus DASXVX01. Next base: position 3,571 of record JBLNEM010000512.1, read on the forward strand.
AACAGCGAAAGGGTTAGGAAACCCTTGGGGAAGAGGGAAAGAGGGCATATTCGGCAAGGGATGGGGGCCACCGGTGACAGCGGGTGGATTCACCGACGAGACCTGGGCCATCGCAACGCCGGCAACGCCGCCGGGGCCGGCGAGAGCGGCACTGTTCGGTCCCAGCGCAGCCGGTCCGGGCACCCGTGCCACAGTGGGTCCGCCGAAGGCGGGCTGGGCGCCCACCGGCGCCATCATGCCCGGGAACGCGCCTGGCCCGGCTGGTGGATATGTACCGGGAAGCCCGCCCGGGGGCAGGGCGGAAACCTGGGGAGCAGGGTACTGGGTGAAATTCGGTGTTACACCCGGTGGCCTTGGTGGTGTGGCTACGTGGGAGACGCCGCCCACCGGGGCACCCCCTGCAGTCATGGGGCCAGCTACATAAGGGAATGCTTGCACTGACTTGGCCTCCTTTCGGCGCACAAACGCCATGAAAAGGACTCGCACCCATTGTATGAAGGGCCGCTTCGGCGGTGTCTGCGCAGGGAAAAGGATGATAGAGGCGAAGTATGGTATGGAGTGTGGCAGAGGGAGGCAACAGCGTGCGCAAAGTAGCGCTGGTCGTAAACACCGACAAGCCCTTGTCCGTCGAGACAGGAAAGGCGATCATAGCATGGCTGGAAAGCCGGGGTGTCCAGCCCGTTTTGACCCCCGAGGCGGCGAACGTTAGCGGCCGCCCTGACCTGGGTGCCCCCGCGGGGCCGGCATGGGGAGAAGCAGAACTCCTGATCGTGCTCGGTGGGGACGGTACCCTGATTCGGGCGGCACAGACGGTGGCCCCCATGGGTGTACCGATTCTGGGCGTTAATACAGGGCATCTGGGCTTTCTGACCGAAGTGGAGAGTGCAGAGCTGTTTGCCCACCTGGAAGAGTTCCTGGCTGGTTCGTATGCCGTGGAAGAACGAATGATGCTTTCGGCTGCAGTGGTACGCAGCGGAAAGGTCGCCTTTCAGGTGATCGGGTTGAACGACGCGGTCATCTCCAAGGGGCCGCGGGCCCGCATGATTCACCTGAGCGTCGCCGTCGGTGAGACTGAAGTGGCCCGCTATCCCGCTGACGGGGTGATTGTGGCCACGCCAACCGGCTCGACGGCCTATTCGCTCTCGGCCGGTGGCCCCATCGTGAGTCCGAATGTGGACGTCATGGTGGTGACCCCCATCTGCCCCCACACGATGGTCTACCGCACGATCGTCGTGGCCGGTACGGACACGGTCACGATTCATGTAACCGACACCCCGGGGGAAGTCGGTCTTTCGGTCGATGGCTCTGACCCGATCCCGCTGCACAAAGGGGACGAGGTGCAGGTCAGCAAGGCCTCCTGCGTCGCCAAACTGGTGCGGCGGGAATCTTACCGTTTCTACGAAGTCCTGCGGGACAAACTGGCCAACCCTGGCCGGTAGATGGACCGTGGTCTCACCCCGCCTGTGACACTTCCGGCCTATCCTGCGATGCACATTCAGGAGTGTATATGCATTTTCGGCCCGTTCTTATGCAGGTTATGCAGGAAATCGCGGCACCTTTCACGTATTGATACGTCGATACGTTGTTTCGTCGTGCAAATCACAGGTAGAGGTGACTCTGGATGAAGGCACGTCGCCAGGCGAAGATTCTGGAACTGATCCGGCACTCCGTGATCGAAACGCAGGAGGAGCTGGCTGAAGCACTGAGTGCGCAGGGAATCCCTGTCACGCAGGCCACGGTCTCCCGGGACATCAAGGAGCTGCAGTTGAACAAGGTTCCGACCGGCGATGGACGGTACCGCTATGCGTTGCCCGACGAAGTCCCCTCTGCGTCCTGGGATAAACGCCGGCGCATCTTCCGCGAGTCCGTCCTTAGCGTCGAGTGCAGCGAGAACATTATTGTAGTGAAGTCCCTGCCCGGCACGGCCCCCGGCGTCGCCTCGGCGATCGACCATCTGGGGTGGCCGGAGATGCTGGGATCGGTTGCCGGTGATGACGCTGTCATCGTGATCGTTCGGCCTCTGGAGGCGACAACTGAAGTAGCGGACCGCATTCGGAGCCTCATGCAGTAGGAGGGTCATCACCATTGCTGCTGGAGATCAATATTGAGCAGTTTGCGCTCATCGAGCGTTTGCGCCTCCCGTTTGCCGGGGGGCTTAACGTGTTAACCGGCGAGACCGGCGCCGGCAAGTCGATTATCCTGGACGCGGTGCAGGCCGTGCTGGGCGGCCGCACGTCTGCCGATGTGATTCGGACGGGTGCCGAGAAGGCGGTGGTCGAGGCGATCTTTGACCTGTCCGCTGGGCCCGAGCGCATCAGCGCCCTCACGGAGCTGGGCATCCCCATCGCCGAAGACAACCTGCTGCTGGTGCGGCGCGAGATCAGCCCTTCCCGCAGCAGCATCCGGATCAATGGCCGCATGGTCACGGCCGGCATGCTGAAGGAAGCGGCCGAGGGCCTGGTCGATCTCCACGGGCAGCATGAGCATCAAAGCCTGCTTCAGGTGGAGAAGCACCTGGAACTGCTGGACCAGTACGGCGGCTCCCTGCTCCTGCAGGAAGGCAAGTCGCTGGAGTTGCTGGACCGGTATGCCGGCGGCCCGCTGATTGGCCTGCGCCGCGAGGTGGAGCAGGTGGTCAGCGAACTGGCACGGGTGGAGTCCGAGATCAAGGCCCTGCTGGGCGACGACCGCGATCGGGCGCGGCGGGAGGATCTCCTGCGGTTCCAGGTACAGGAGTTGGCGGAAGCCAGGTTAAAGCCGGGCGAGGAGGAGGAGCTGGAGGCCGAACAGCAGGTGCTGGCGCATGCCGGCCGGCTGAAGCAGGCGGCCCACTCCGCCTACGCTGGCCTTTACGAGGGCAGCGGGCGCCAGCTTTCGGTGGTGGACCAGCTGGGGCGAATCAAGGCTGAACTGAATGATGTCCTCCGCCATGACGCCTCCCTGGGTGAGGCGGTGGAGTTGGTCGACGGCGCTCTGGTTCAGGCGCAGGAAGCCAGCCACCTGCTCGCCAGCTATCAGGACCGTATCGACGACAATCCCCAGCGGCTCTCCCGGGTGGAAGGACGGCTGGATCAGATCAACGGCCTGAAGCGGAAGTATGGCGAGTCCGTGACGGAGATGCTGGCCTATCTGGCCGAAGTGGAAGCGGAACTGGACCGGCTCCAGCACAGCCAGGAGCTGGTGGAGCATCTGAAGCAGCAGGAAGAGTCCCTGGGCGCCCGGGCGGCCGAGTTGGCCGAGACCCTCACCACGGCCCGCCGGAAGGCGGCCGCGGGGCTCTCCGGCCGGGTGATGAAGGAACTGGCCGACCTGGGGATGCCTACGGCGCACTTCGAGGTGCAGGTGGAGCCGCCGGAATCGGCTTCGTTCCATCAGGTGACACGCTCCGGCTGGGACCGGGTGGAGTTCCTGTTCTCCCCGAACCCCGGCGAGCCGTTGAAGCCGCTGGCCAAGATCGTCTCCGGCGGCGAAATGAGCCGGATCATGTTGGCGCTCAAGGTGATTCTGGCCCGGGTCGATGGTATTCCCACCCTGGTGTTCGACGAGATCGACACCGGCATCTCCGGTCGGGCGGCTCAGGCCGTGGCCGAAAAGCTTGCGCTGATCGGCGGCGACCGGCAGGTGCTGTGCGTTACCCATCTACCCCAGGTGGCGGCCATGGCCGACGCCCACTTCCAGATCAGCAAGGCCAGCGACAGCGGCCGGACCGTCACCTCGGTAATCGCCCTGGACGAAGAGGGCCGCGCCGGCGAGATCGCCCGCATGATCGGCGGCGCCGAGGTCTCCGGCCCCACCCTGGAGGCAGCCCGCGACATGCTCCGGCGGGCCGACGGCGTGAAGCGCGACCTCCGCAGCCGGGCGGGGTAATGCGGGGACACCCTCAAATAAAGCCTGCCTCTCCTGGTGGAGAGGCAGGCTTTACCCATACCCTTCGGCGGGGCAGGCGCTATGAAACTCGTCGTTCGCCTCGATCCCCGCATTCAGCGCTGAACGGGCACTGAGACCTGCCAGGGACCTTCGATGACGACTGTCGGGCGGCCTAGTTTGACCGCTACAGACTTAGCGCCAGGGGGCGGTTCAAAATCGAAAAACTCCATGCGACCGCTGCTGTCGGCAAGACTGTGCCAGCCGGAAAGCTGCGGGCTTTCCACCTGCCCAAACCCCGCCAGGTATTGGGAACCGGTGGGCCCCAGACCCACGTATATGCGCAGAGTCTTACCATCCCAATCCGAGTGCGTCAACCTCAGGTCCCAACGACCGAGATGCACGACTTTGTCCAGCGGTCCCGTGACCAAAGCCACCGTGAACTGGGCTTCCCCCGGTTCTGTCACCTCAAGGGCCGGT
>JBLNEM010000513.1:0-13875 GCA_050262655.1 Mycobacterium leprae
GCTTATCAGCGGTCTCATCGCTGTTGGTAAGGACGATACCCGCATCACCATAAGCGCCAAGGGTCTTGCTGGGGTAGAAACTAAAACCGGCTGCGTCGCCAATCGAGCCTACCTGCCTGCCTCCAGAGCAGCCGACCCCGTGCATCCTTGGCCGAGTTGGGATAATTCTTGGCCTTTTCGATGTCCTTGATGGTGAGCAGGCCCTTCAGTACGCCATGTTCATCCACCAGCGGCAGTTTCTCAACCTTCCGGCGGCGCAGGATCTCCCGCGCCTGTTCCAGGGTTGTGCCAACCGGAGCCGTAATCAGCCCGTCTTTGGTCATGATGTTGGCCACGGGCTGGTTCCAGTTGTCCTCAAAGCGGAGGTCCCGGTTGGTCAGGATACCCACCAGGCGGTGGCTTCCCCGCTCCACGACGGGAGCGCCGGAGATCCGGTAGCGGGACATGAGGGCCAGGGCCCGTTCCACCATGTCGTCCGGATGCACGTAGATCGGGTCCGCAATGACCCCGTGCTCGGAGCGCTTTACCTTGTCCACTTCATCCGCCTGGGCCTGTGCGGTCATCGACTTGTGAATGATGCCGACACCGCCTTCGCGGGCCATGGCGATTGCCATACGCGCTTCCGTAACGGTATCCATCGCCGACGAGAGCAGGGGAATGTTCATCTTGATCGTCTTGGTCAGATAGGTAGAAACATCTACATCCCGAGGGAGAACTTCCGACTGGGCGGGCATAAGTAACACGTCATCAAATGTTAACGCATCCGGCCCGAATTTCTCGTTCATGGCTTTACCTCCACTAGATAGCGAGCCGTTGATGGGCGTCGGGGGCTCACGGGCCCCAAAAAAGGTTTCACGTATTGTACCACAACGCCTCCGACAGGGTCAATTGCCCATGTATGCTGCCAAAGGTAGTATGGCAATCTACACTTCGGGCAAACGTCCAGAACCAGCCGGGAGGTTAGAATCATGGAGAGTAACGCGGAAAAGCGGGCGTCTCAACGAATCAACGCCACTAATCCGGGCCAGTTGAACGTACAGAATGCATCCAGCGGCGGCATCGGTGATGTAAGCCGGGCTGCCAGTGCAATGAACGCCGGAAACCTGGGCCAGAACCTCGGCCGCATTCAGTCCGGTACGATTACCGGCGGCGGGGCAGGGGCCGGTGTCATGAACACGAACCCCGACGCCTGGGCCACCGTTGGGATGGGCAACACCGACCGCGGTGCCGGCACACTAGACGAGATCTCGCAGGATGCGATGCAGAATAGCAGCGTTAACGTCGAAAACCTTGAGGAAGTTTCCGATGGCGACTTGATGCAACTGATGTATGAACAGGCGGCAGAACTGGACGCAGTCAACCGGATTAGCCAGGAGCGGCAAAACTGGAAACGGCAATCGTAAGCAAAAAACCCCCGTGGTGCGTACACCCCGGGGGTTGGCTTATTCGCCGCTAGTTGACATCCTCGAGACCCGCGGCCTCGAGAATCTCTTCGAGAATATCGCTCTCGGCGATCTGGGCCGGAATCACTACCACCCTACGCTTATCCATTACATCCGTCTCCTCATCTGCGTTTGGAGACAGCACCTTTGGCAAAACAGATACGAATAAAACCCCGGCCCATGTCGGGGTTGGGAAAGCCCAAAGCTTGAAACTCACTCGATTGGTATTCCATCGTTCTGCGGCTGTGCCGCCTCAACTTGTATGATACACCCGGGCGCGTGAACATGCAACCCCCATTGATGCCCACTAGCGAGTACCTGCCACGCCGCCAACTCCTCCTTGAAGCCCGTAAAATGGGCCAAACGTCCCTTTCCATTTGGTCTACGGTTCGATATGTTTAGGTTAGGAACATATCCTTTCGAATAGTGTCTTCTATTGTAATGTAGCACTCCCGATAAAGGCAAACCCGCTGAAAAGTGGGGACGCAAAGCCATGGGCCTAAAGCCGCCAGGTGAGCGGCCAGGGCTGCCAGGTTGCCGGTGGGACTGTAGGCCTTGTGTGGCAGGGCTGTCAGGCTTCCTCTGGTTACCTATGGTAGCCGGGGAAGCCTTTCTGTTGCGTCCGGCCCCGGGGTTGAGGAGGTCGAGGGTACTGGGCAAGTGGGACATATCGGTGATCATCGTGCCGCCGGCCCATCGCCGGTCGGTGAACCTCCGCATCCCCGTGGTCTTTCTGCTGCTTGGTGCAGCAGTCGTGGCTGGTCTTGCCGCCGGAGCGACAGTCCGAACATACCGGCTGGAACGGTCTGTACTGCAGTCAGCCGCCGCAATCAAGGAGCGGGACCGTTTGAAGGCCGTCACCGAAGGACAGGCGCAGGAACTCAACACCTGGCGCTCTCAGGTGCAAGGCCTGAACGTCCAGGTCCACCAGCTGGAGACAGCGCAACAGAACCTGCAAGATCTTGAGGCCCGTGTCCAACAGTTGCTGGGTGGCAGCGGCGGACCTGACACCTCGAACCCAACCCCGCCGGCGACGGCCACGGCCCTCTCTCCCACCGAACTCTCCCAACTGATTGGCACGGTGGCAGCGGAGCAGCAGGCACATACGGCTGATCTCAAAACGGCGGTCGCTGACCTTGAGCAGTACAACGCCATCCAGGCGGCGATTCCCAAGGGATGGCCGGCTGCAGGCAGCGTCACCGATCCCTACGGCTACCGCATCGATCCCTTTGGCCGGGGACGCCTTCTCCACGAAGGAGTCGACATTGCCGGCGCTTATGGCAGTGAGATATCCGCCCGGGCCGACGGGGTCGTGATCTTCGCCGGCTGGCGGGACGATGGTTATGGCTACACGGTGGTCATCGATCACGGCAACGGCTATCAGACGCTCTACGCCCACGCCAGCAGCCTGCGGGTTCTGGCTGGCGACAGTGTGAAACGGGGTGACGTGGTGGCCAACATGGGCAGCACCGGGCGCAGCACCGGCAACCATGTGCACTACGAAGTTCACCGTTCGGGGCAACCGGTAGATCCCACACCATACCTGAACTGATGGGAGAGAGATCGTCCGTGGCAGGCTCACGCATTGATGTGATGATCAGTCGGGGCGGTAAGGTGGAAGGGCAGGAGCTGCACTTCACCGGTACCCTCCGGGTCGAGGGAACGCTCCAGGCTCAGGTCGTGCACGCCGATGAGCTGGTTGTCGGGGTAGACGGACGGGTGGAAGGCAGAGTGGTCTGCGACTCGCTGGAAGTGGCAGGCTGTGTCTCCAGCGACCCTCTGGTCTGCCGGCAGCTCTCCATCCTCTCCTCGGGTCGGGTGGACGGGGACGTGCATTGCGGACAGTTGACGATCGAAGAAGGCGGCGTTCTGGCCGGAAACAGCCATATGCCGACGGAGCCGTAGAACGGCGTATATACCACGTGGGAAAGTAGGAGGCGGCACGATGGAGAAGCTGATTGGTATCGACCTCGGCTACGGCTTCGTGAAGGCGACGGACGGTAAGGAAGGGTATGTGTTCCCCAGCGTCGTTGGTGACGGCGCTGCGCAGCAGTTGCTGCGTACCGGTGCCCAGACGATTGACCCCACCGAGGAGCTGCGTGTGGGTATCGGCAACAAGGTTTACTACGTCGGCAATCTCGCGATCCGGCAGTCGCGCATGGCTTATCGTTCCCTCTCGGTCACCCGGGAGGAAGGCGATGATCTGCTGGTCTTGATGTTGTCTGCCCTCAGCCTCTTCTGCCATGAGCCGTTGGTCAGTTTCTCGGTGGTCACCGGCCTGCCCCCCGGGCGGATGCACCTGTCGGAACAGTTCATCCGGCTGGTGAAGGGCGACCATCGCGTGATTCGCTACACGGCCGCCGGGCCGGAAGAGCTGACCCTGCGGATCGAGCGGGTCACGGTAGTCCCGCAGCCTCTGGGCACCTACTGGTCCCAGGTCCTGAGCGGTCGTGGCAACGCCAAAGATGAGCCCCTGATGCTGGAGAGCAAAATCGGCCTGATCGATATCGGCTTCAAGACCACCGATCTGGTGACCGTCGAGGCTGGCGAATACGTGCCTGAGCAGAGCCGTACGATTCCGATCGGCCTGGCAACGGCCTACGGCGCCATCGCCAACCGGTTGCTCAACGAGTATGGCATCGAGCGTGAAAATCACGCGCTGGACGAGGCGATCATCCGGGGTGAGATCAGCATCGCCGGTCGCCGGGTTGACATCTCCGCACTGCGGGACAACGCCCTGGCCCAGCTCGCCACGAAGGTACTGGTAGAGGTCCGCTCCACCTGGCAGGTCAACGAGTATGACTCCCTGTGGGTCACCGGCGGTGGCGGTCAGGCGCTGGAACGGTATCTGGTGCCGCAGTTCTCCCAGGGCCGCCTGATTGCCGATGCCATGACGGCCAACAGCCGTGGGTACTTGGCCTGGGCACGCTACATTTACGGGGGCAGCCAGACGCCCTGGAGTGATCGGACTTCAGTTACGCCCTAGGAGTGACGGGGATGTTCGGCTGGAAAGCGAAACCTGTGGGTCAACCACACTCGGTCATTGATGTGGATACAGAGCTTCAGGGACCCCTCAAGTCCCGCGGCTATATGGAGATTCGCGGGCGTGTCATCGGTCCCATCGAGCACGAGGGCACAGTGGTGATTGCGGCAGAAGGATATTGTCAGGGCGGCATTCACGCTTCTGAGGTAGTCATTGCCGGTGAAGTGCGTGGCGATGTGGTCGTTACCGACAAACTGCGGATCAAGGCGGGCGGCAAGCTCTCAGGCGACGCGGTATGCAGCAGCCTGGCGATTGAGCCGGGTGCCACTTTTAACGGGCGGAACCGGGTGGGAGAGTCCCCCCGGCCGGCGTACGCCGGACCGGAATATGCGGTGAAGAACCCGCCGCTTACCGGTGAACCCAGCTTCACCGGTCGGAAGGACGCCCTGCGCATCCTGCATGAGCCGGTAGACGGCCCGGCGCTGGAGTCGCTTACGGCGGAACCAACCACCTTCAAGGAGGCTGGGCCTGCTGCATCGACCCCCACGGTCGAGCGGGAAGCCGTTGCCGCCGAGCCAGTGGCGCCTGCGGATGCCGAGGCCGACGATATGGCCTTTCACGGCACGTTCCGGGGCGGCCGTTTCGGGCGCTCGGTAAACGCACAGGCTGCTAATCAGTAAAGAGAAGCGCGCAGAAGGCGGGGCAATGGCCCCGCCTTCGTTATGCCAGTACCCGCCGGTTCGGCAAAACCCGGTTGCGGTGATCCTGAAGGACCTTCCGCAGCACCCTGGTCAACTCGCCTGGCTCCTCGCTCATGAAGTGATGGGCCGAGTTCTCCAGCCAGAACAGTTCCTTGGCAGGCGCCGAGAGCCGGTTGAAATAGTCCACCGCCAATTCACTGGGGCAGTTGTGGTCGTGGCGACCCAATATGTAATAGACGGGCACCTTCAACTGCGGCACTTGCACCGGCAGGTTGACCGTCAGAAACTCGTCCATCAGGTGTGCGAATGTGAACTGCTGGCCACGGTAGAACCGTACATAGTCCGGTAGGGTATACTCGGTCGAAAGGAGCAGCGCCATCAGGAGCCGCCGGATTGACCGTCCCTCATGGATTACACCGCCAAACCGGCCGAGCCACTTCCGCTCAACGCCGAGGTCTTTCAACCCTCCCGCGTAAGGCGGTGGTCCAATCCGCTCTAGCTCCCGCACGGCCTTTGCATTCCCACGCTGTCTGGCTGTCTCCAGGGTGAACTGGTACGAGAATGCCTCATTGTCGGGCATGGCAGTCACCTGGCCGATCCCCACGTAGGCGTGAAACAAGTGGGGATAGCGGGCAGCGGTCATCGTGCCCATCACCGTTCCCCATGAATGGCCTGCAAGGAAGAGCTTCTCCTGGCCAAGCCGCTGCAGCAGCCATTCCGACACCGCCCGGGTGTCCTCGATGAACTGCGCCACGGTCATGGACTCTTTGGGGACCTGGTCGGAGTACGAGAGTCCCGCCCCACGCTGGTCCCAGTTGACGACCACGTAGTCCCGTTCCAGATCCTTCGTGAACCTGCGGGCGTACGAGATCTGAGCCGTCCCGGGGCCACCATGCAAGAAGAGGAGAATGGGGTTTCTGCGGTTCTCCCCGCGCAGCAGGAGGGTCTGTCTGAGGCCATTGATCTCGACCGTCGTGAGCTCAGCGATGCTTTCACTCCCTGGAATGCGTGGCGTCCGCCGAAAAAACATAGGTCTTACCTCGCCTTGTGTGTCAGCCAATTAACTTGATCTTAGCGTAACGTACCTGGCGTCGCATCGCCCGGGAGGGTGAATCCCTGCGGGACGCTGGGCCGATCGCACATCGTACGCGAGGCCGATGATGAAGAAGGCGGGGCAATTGCCCCGCCTTCTTTATGCTCTGCGCTCCTTCAGCTCCTGAGCCAGGTCCCTGGCCACCTGCCAGATATCGCCGGCCCCCATCGTGATCACCGTGTCCCCGGGCTTCACGGTGCTGCGCAGCCAGTCCAGGATCTCGTTCTTGTCCGTGATCACCTGCACCTTACGGCCCGTGTTGGCCTCAATGCGCTCGGCCAGGACTTCGGAGGAGACACCGGGAATCGGCTGCTCGCCGGCCGGGCTGTAGATCTTGGTCAGCACCAGTAGATCGGCATCGCCAAAGGCGGTGGAGAACTGGTCCATGAGCCAGTGCGTGCGGGTGTACCGCTGCGGCTGGAATACGGCCACAACTCTGCGGCCCGGCTGCTCCTTGGCCGCGGCCAGGGTTGCTTTGATTTCGGTGGGATGATGGGCGTAATCGTCCACCACCAGAATATCGCCGGCGTTGCCCCATACCTGAAAGCGCCGCTTGGCGTTGCCGAAGCCCGCCATAATCGTGCGCATCTGCTCGAAAGGTAGTCCCAGATGGTGACCGATGGCCAGTGCGGCCAACGAGTTCAGCGCATTGTGCCGCCCCGGCACAGGCAACTTGACCTCGCCCAGCAGTTCCCCGTCCAGAATGGCATCGTATGCGATGCCGCCCTCCCAGGGATGAATGTTGCGCGCCTGCCAGTTCACGTCCGGCACGGTCCCGTAGAACAGCACCTTCGCCGCGCCGCCCCGGGCCATCATCTCCCGGCCCAGCGTCTGCAGGGTCGGGTCATCGGCGCACAGAACGGCCAGTCCGTCCGGCTGCACCTGACTCAGGAACTGCCGGAAGCCCTCCACGATGTTATCGAAAGAGCCGCCCCAGTACTCGAGATGCTCGGCTTCCACGTTCGTGACGATGGCCATGGTCGGAAAATAGCGCAGGAAGGAACGGTCACTTTCATCGGCTTCAGCGACCACATGCGGACCGTTGCCCGCCTTGCCCGTACCGCCGATCGCTGCCATTTCGCCGCCGACCAGCACGGTGGGGTCCAGGCCACCCAATTCCAGCAGTGTGGCCACCATCGAAGTCGTGGTGGTCTTGCCGTGGGTTCCGGCAATCGCAATGCCGGCCTGCCGATTGATGAACTCGGCCAACAGCTCCGACCGATGCATCACCCGCAGCCCCTTGGCCTTCGCTGCCGCTAACTCAGGATTATCTTGCGGGACGGCTGTACTATATACGACCACGTCGGCCCCTTCGATATAGGCGGCGTCGTGCTGCCCAATATGGACTTCCGCACCGGCCTCCTCCAGTTTTCTGGTGCGATCGGATGCAGCCACATCCGAGCCGGACACCTTCACTCCGGCCTTGAGCAACACCATGGCGGGACCGCTCATGCCGTAGCCGCCAATAGCGATGAAGTGTACTTTCTGGGCCTTGAGCACCTTGGTTCCCCCTTGAGCTTACTTACCCTTCTAGTATAGACCAGCCATTTCCCAGTAAACAAAAGGAGATATATGCCACTTCGTTTTACTGGATGGGAACCCGCTCCCATGCGGCGTTGGGCTTACCCACTGGCGGGTTGCCAAGCATCCGATGGAACAACCACGGCGCCCCTAGTGTCGCCATCAACGCTACAAGGCTGTAGCGAATGAAGTCGCCGATGCCGTTCGCGGGCAAGATCAGCTTGAAGCCTTCCTTAACCGCCATAATCAACACGACGCCAACGATGACCTTCATGACCTGGGCGACGACGGACCCACGACGCGGGTTAAAGCCCACGTAGTGCTCTTCCAGCACCGAACCTACCCAGAAGCCCATATAGGCGCCGCCCATCACCCAGACGTCCTTGGGCAACGGGCTCGGAATCGCCAGGGGAGCAAGCAGCACGCCGGCGACCGGGATTGCCACCGCCCAGCACAGCTTCTGACGCAGGCTCATTCCTTGCCCCGTCCAGAAGCCCATGGTCACCTGGAACCCCCACAACATGAGGGCGCCAATGGCCCAACCGCCCAGCACATCGAGCGGCCAGTGCAGCCCCATGTATAGCCGGGAGAGTCCGATTAGCAGAATGATGATGCCAGCCAGCCACTTGAACCAGGCCCGATTGAAGTGAAGGGCGAGCGCCCACCAGAACATGAGCGGATTCTGCGAATGCCCGCTGGGAAACGCCGGACCGCCGCCGGTCTCCGGGTGGATCACCCGCACGTCGTTCGGCGACGGCCTGGCCGTGTGGAAGGCGAACTTCAGCATGTTGTTGGCCCAGTAGCCTAATAGGAAGACCGAGACCATGTAGCGGGCAAACCGTTTATCATACAGCCACAGCAGCAGAGGCAGGATCAGAATGTAAAACGTTTCATTGTGCAGTTGGGTTATGGCGTAGAATAACAGGTCCAGGCTGGGGCTGTGGATAGATTGAATGGCGCGCAGAATCGCTACTCCGCTCAAATCGGTCCCTCCTATCCCGTTCCATCATTCATATGGGGCAGGAGCCTGTCATAAGCACATGGGTTCACCGCTCGTCGAACGCGGCGGCAGCCACCATGCCTATCGAGGCCGGCTCGGACTCGGCCTCGGTCTCCGAGCGGAGAATTCGGACCGGCACGCCGCCGGCAAAAACCCCCGGCGGTACATCCTTGTTCACCAGCGTCATGGCCGACACCTCGGCCCCCTCGCCGACGGTGACGCCGGCCAGCAGGGTGCTGTTGGCGCCGATCAGGGCATCTCTGTGGATGAGCACCGGCCCGGTGCGGGCCGCCTTCACGGAAAAATCGTGGCACAGCAGAACGGAGTTGTAGCCGATCACCACATTCTCCTCGATGGTGATCAGCTGCGGAAAGAAGATGTCGAAGACGACCGCCAGCCCGATGGAAACGTGCTTGCCGATCCGGGCGCCGGTCAGGCGGTAAAGAAAGACCTTCAACCGCAGCGAGGGTGAGTACTTGGCCAGGTAGATGCAGACAAAGTTCCAGCACACCCGCAACGGGTTAACATACCGGGGCCAGTACTGCAGCGCATTGAGCGGCCCGGGCTTGGGCAACGTGGTCAGATTCCTGGCCAGACCAATCTCCTCCTCGGGGTACGACTAAAAGAGCCCCAGCGCCGGGACGGCGTTCAGGTCCAAATCGTGCCGGATGCCGGCGGTCCACAGATAGTGGCCGGCGGCGGCGATCATCGCAGCGTTGTCGGTGCAGAGAATGACGGGCGGATACCCCAGCCTGATCCCATGCGGCTGAAGGGTCTCGGCCATCGCCTGACGCAAGGCGCCATTGGCGGCCACCCCGCCGGCCAGAATCACCTGGTGGACGCCCTTGGCCTGTGCGGCCTTCAAGGTTTTTTCTGCCAGGGTGCGGGTCACAGCCTTTTGAAAGCCCGCCGCCAGATCGGCCCGCTGCTGGTCGTCCAGGGGAGCATGCTTCTGGGCGTACTGGAGAACCGCTGTCTTCAGGCCGCTGAAGCTGAAGTCGTACGGCCCCTCGGTCTGAGCCCTGGGCAGCACCACAGCGTCGGCACGCCCTGACCGGGCCAACTTCTCCACCTGGGGTCCGCCGGGGTAACCGAGCCCCACCGAACGGGCTACCTTGTCGAAAGCCTCACCGGCGGCGTCGTCACGGGTGCGCCCCAGCAGTTCCATCTGTCCGTGACCGGTCATGTAGATCAAGTCCGTATGGCCGCCGCTCACCACCAGGCATACCAGCGGAAAGGCGGGCGGCTCCTCCACCAGGAAGTTGGCATAAATGTGCCCCTGGAGATGGTTGACACCAATCAGCGGCTTCCCCGTCGCCCAGGCCAGTGCCTTGCCGGCACTTAACCCCACCAGCAGGGCTCCCACCAGCCCGGGGCCGTGGGTAACAGCGATCCCGTCGAGGTCTGCAAGGGTAACGCCCGCCTGGTCCAGCGCCTCCTGGATCACGGGCATGACCGCCTCCAGGTGCTTGCGGGACGCAATTTCGGGAACGACCCCGCCGTAGCGTTTGTGCAGGTCAATTTGGCTGGCGATGATATTGGAGAGCACCTTTCGCCCACCGGCGACTACTGCGGCAGCAGTTTCGTCGCAGGAGGACTCAATGCCCAGAATCAGCGTCTCAGACGACAAAAACGGTCAACTCCTTACTCCAGACCGTGCTGGTCCTTGATGGCCTGGCGAGCCAGTTCATCGCATCGGTTGTTGTTGGGGTTGTCGGCATGGCCCTTCACCTTGTGCCATTCAACCACGTGTGGGCGCATCGCGTCCAGCAACTCGCGCCACAAGTCCTGGTTCTCGACCGGATCCTTCTTGCTGTTGATCCAGCCGTTCCGCTGCCAGTTGTCCAGCCAGCCCTGCTTGAACGTATTCACCAGGTAGGCGCTGTCGCTGTACACGTGCGCCCGACAAGGCGCCTTCAACACGCGTAAGGCGGCCACCGCCGCCATGATCTCCATCCGGTTGTTGGTCGTTTTGGGTTCATACCCGGACAATTCCTTACGGTGCTCGCCGTACAGCAAAATGGAGCCCCAGCCACCAGGCCCGGGGTTGCCCGAACAGGCACCGTCGGTGTAAATCGTAACCTCACGCAAGGCGGCCAGAACGCACCACTCTCCTCATGACTCCCAGTATACCGCTTGCGGAGCAATGGATAAACCTCCCGACTGCGGTCAAAACAATCGGGAGGTCCTTTTCCATCATGCAAAGCGGAGCCACACCTACAATTTCAGCACCAATTGCTCCACCTGGACTCCCGCCCGACGCCGCTTCACCTGGTACATGGCCTGGTCTGCGGCTTGAAACAGTTCGCGCAGAGTCGTCCCATCCTCGGGGGATGTGGCCATGCCTACACTGGCGGCGATCTGAACACCCCGTAACGCCCAGGTGTGGCTGTATTCCTCGGATGCCTCTGTAATGCGTTCCATGATCTGCGGCAGGTCGATCTCGCCGCGGCGATAGACCACAAACTCATCGCCGCCGAAACGATAGACGTACTCGGTGCCACCGGCGGACTGCCGGAGGCAATCGGCCAATTCCCGAATGGCGCTGTCGCCCTCCAGGTGACCGAACGTATCATTCAGGTTCTTTAGCCCATCCAGGTCAACCATGACCAGGAGGCTGTGCTCAGGCAGCAACCCCCTGTTCCGCTCGGCCTCCTCCTCCCAGGCACGCCGGTTGCGTACCCCGGTGAGGCCGTCCAGGCTGGCCGTCCGGACCAGCACCTCCCGCTCCGAGTAAAACTGGATGATCCGGTTGAGCGAATGCAGGAGCAAGACCAGAATGCCCAGCGTCCAGGGTCCGGCGGTTGGGTAGGCCCAGGCCATCAGCAGGGCCAGGGGCACCAAGAAGAGGGCGGGCCAGGTCAGGGCAGACAAATTGGGCGGGTTGTGGCTTGCCGGTTGATGAGAGATCAGGGCGAGGCGCACATAGATGCCGCCGGCGGTAACGATCAACCGGAAACCGATCGCGACCAGTGCGGCCAGCAACAGTCCGGGGATCAAGAAGGGCCCGCGCCCTACTGTTGGAGCCAGCCACCGGAACAGCGAGACCGCCACCAGCGCCGGCACTGCATTGTTGGCCGTGTTAAAGAGCCCGAGTTCGGGCTTTACTCGTGTTGTCAGCATGCAGAGCAGGCCGTTGAGTGATTCGGCCAGCACGACGGCCTGCGGCGGTAGCAGCAGAAGTGACGCCAACTGAATCGGGTAGGCTGCGGGCAGCAGATACCCGTCGGCCAAGTTGACGGTGGCACGTACCAGCACCAACTCGCCCAGCAGGATCCAGGTGGTGTCCCTGAGCGCTGCCGCAGGGAACGTCCATGTGGCCCAGCAAGCTGCTGCGGCCCAACCACCCGCGTAGATGATCCACAACCAGCGCTTCAAATGACCACCTTCTTCTGAATAACCACCCGATCAGCGATGTTGAGGCTTTAAGATTTCGACAATCGATCAACAATCCCTGTTGGCTGATTCTAAAAGTTGAAGCACGCTGGCCTCAGCGTGCTTCTGGTATCGACTGCTCTTCGCTCCAATCCTTCCACATGACGATGGCGTCCTCGCCCGTGTCGCTGTAATACCCTTTACGAACGGCACCGGGAGCCGTCACGAAGCCCAGCTTCTCATAAAGCCGACGGGCAGGTGTATTGGTGACCCGAACCTCCAGGGTTACCCGAGTCACCCCCCGGGCCGTGGCCCGGCCCAGCAGTTCCAGCATCATCTGCTCGCCCAGGCCTCTCCCCCGGTACTCCGGACGGACGGCAATATTGGTGATGTGCGCTTCGTCCCAGATCACATGCATGCCGCCATGCGCAACCACCCGGTCGCCCTCCCGGGCCACCAGGTAGATGGTGTAGGTCTGCATGAGCTCTCCGGCAAAGGCTTCCCGGGACCACGGCGTCAAGAAGGAGAGCTGCTCTACCTCCATGACACCATCCAGGTCAGCCGGCGTCATAGGGAAGATGGCAATTTCCGTGTATCCCATAGCCGTTCTGCCTCGCTTTTCCTCAGGTAAACTGCCGTCGGTTCGGCCCCCACGCCTTGACCCGACGTCAGCAGGCTCTGCCCGATCTGCGCCACCGCCCACGCCCGGGGGAGCATGGCTCCGGCCGGTGCCAGCCGAACGACATCTGCCGGTGCGATTCGTGGGACATAGGCCGGGGCCACATCGCCGCAGCAGGTGACAAACTGCCAGGTATGCCGGAGGCCTGCCCGCAGTTCGGCCACCCGCTCGGAAAGCTCAGCCAGACCGATATGGGCCGGCGGCATCACTTCGGCCCAGGTGGCCGGATTCCGATCGCCCACGGCATAAACACCGGCGAATACCTCTTCCCGCTTGGCATCCAACATGGGCACTACCAGACCGATCTGGGCGCCGGTGCCATAGGCCATGGCCTTCAAGGTGCTGACGCCCACGCAGGGCTTACCGAGGCCAAAAGCCAGCGCCTTCGCAGTGGCCAGCCCGATCCGCAGGCCGGTGAAGGAACCAGGGCCCACGCCCACAGCGATGCCATCCAGATCTGTCTTGGCCACACCGCTCTCGGTCACTGCCTGATCAATCAGCGGCATCAACCGGGTGCTGTGTGCCCTTGCCACCTGGAGTGTAAGCTCAGCCAGCACGTTCTCCCCGTCCGTTACGGCTACCGTGCAGGCACTTGAAGCCGTCTCAAGCGCTAAGATCCGCATGCGAAAAATCCTCCAGCAACTTCGTGTACCGGGGCGAACCGGCCATGGTCAGGATCCGCTCATCGTCCCCTGCACCGTAGGCCAGGTTGATCACCAGGCGCTCGTCGGGCCATAGCTGCGCAACGCGGTCGGCCCACTCGACGATGTTCACCCCATCGCCATAAAAGTACTCTTCATAACCAAGGTCGTCCAGTTCTTCCGGGCTCTGCAGCCGGTAAACATCCCAATGATAGACCGGACAGCGCCCTTCATACTCCCAGAGCAGCGTGAAGGTGGGGCTGCCGCCGGTGTGCGGCACGCCGAGCCCTGCGAGAATACCCTGCGAAAGATGAGTCTTGCCGGCCCCCAGGTCCCCCACCAGGGCCACGAAGTCGCCCTTTTCCAGCCGCTGCCCAAGCCAGCGCCCAACTGCGGCGGTCTCCCCGGGGCTATGAGTGGTGCGTACTACCATACAGAGA
>JBLNEM010000514.1:0-11221 GCA_050262655.1 Mycobacterium leprae
CCGAAGCGGTCCAGCCAGCGGGTGAAGAGCTCGTAGGACGGGTCGAACCGGCCCAGCGGCTCGCCGTTGCTGTGGATGAAGACCGAGCCTTCTGCCGGCTGCAGGTCCACCAACTCCGTGAAGTCGCTGAAGAAGAGCTGCAGCAGATAGTGCGACTGGTTGGCCCGAATCGCCTCGGCATCCAGCACCTGATGACCGCCGGCGAACAACTGCCGGAGCCACTCCGGAGCCGTGCCGTTAGCCAGTTCATCCTGGTCCTTGTGTCGCTTGAACAGGGCAACTTCGCTGAGGTCGCCGCCCATCGCCGCATAAATGTGGGCCACCTCCGGGGAGAGGACCATGCGGCGTTCGGTACCCTTCAGCGCCGCGACGATGTTCGCAATGCGCAGGGTGTTGCGGGGGTAGAGGGTGATCATGGCCAGCCCGCGTGCCGCAAGGGCCTGGGCCGCCGCCTTCTGGGCGACTTCGGGCTCGGGGGTGGTCGGCGGGCGCTCGGGGGTCGGCTCGGGCTCGCCCAGGCGGGTGCCCTCGATCAGCAGGATCTGGGGGTTCTTGGCCCGGGCCGCGGCGATGAACTCCGCGATGCGTTCCGGGCGGGCGCCGTGGGTGCGCAGGTCGCCGGAGTAGACCACCGTGCCGGCCGAAGTCTCAATCAGGAGGGCGGAAGCGCCGGGGATGTCATGGTCGACGGCCACCGGGGTGACCTTGATCGGGCCCACCTCGATCGGCTCGCCCCAGCGGAATCCACGGCTGTCCACGGGAACCGGCGGCTGTTCGCCGACCTCGGCGACGGCGCGGAAGAGGCGGAGGGAGTCCTCATGCATCCAGACCGGGACGGCATCGGCCAGAATGTCGACTGCCGCCATGTGGTCCAGGTGCAGGTGGCTGATGAAGACCTGCGTTTTGTCATCGGTGCCGGCGGTCAGCCCCAGCGACTGGGCGTAGCCCTCCTTGTACAGACCATTCAGAGCCGGCGTATAGCCGAGGGCGACCAGGTCCCTCAGGCGGCCGGGACCCCTGCGGGGCTGCAGATTACCGCCCCAGAAATCGCCGCCGGGAGCGTAGTTTAGACCGAAATCGAAAACAACCCGGTACTCGCCTTCCTGGACGACGATTTTGGTGCCACCGATGGTGCCGATGCCACCGTAGAACTGGATTGTGGGAGAAGATGTAGCCATGGATGTTTCCTCCAACGCTGGAACTTGATTGAACCCAAGGGATGAAGAAGAGGCCGCACGCTCAGGCGTGCGGCCTCAGCCCCATCAGTTTACTACTTCTGGAGCGCAGCGTTCGCTGCAGTAGCGGCCTCATCGAGGGCGGCCTTAGGAGTAGCCTGCCCAAGCAGGGCCTTCTGAACCGCCGTCGTGATGGCCTTCTGGACGTTCTGCCACTGCGGGATAGCCGGCTGGATCACGCCAGAGGGCAGGGCAGCGGCCAGGATGCCGTACTCGGGGTTGGCGGTAACGAAGTCCTTCCACTTCTGGTCGTTCAGAGCAGACTTACGGACGGGGCCGTAACCGGTCTTGCTCATGGCGAACTGAATGGTGGCGTCCTTACCGGTCAGCCAGGTCAGGAAGGTCACAGCGGCCTTCTGCTGGTCCGGCTTGATGCCGTTCAGGATGGAGATGTTGGCGCCGGACAGAGGCACGGCGTTGTTCTTGGGGCCGGCATACAGCGGCGCAACGCCCCACGGGGACTTGTCGGCCGGGTTGATATAGGCGAAGGAGGCAGAGGTGGTGGCGATCATCGCCGCACGGCCCTCGTTGAAGTAGTTGGACTGGTACTCGTTCGGCTTCAGCTGAACAGCAGAGCCGCTCTTGATCAGGTCGGCCAGGAACTGCAGGGCCTGAACACCGGCGTCGTTGTTGATCGGGGTGCTCTTGCCGTCGGCAGAGAGCCACTCGCCACCGGCCTGGGCATAGTGCTGAGCGAAGTCATACACGTTGCCGCTGATGGCGGTGCCGTAGATCTTGCCAGGAACAGTAACTTCCTTGGCGACCTGAGCGAACTCGGTCCAGTTGGTCGGAACCTTCTTGACGAGGTTCTTATTGTAGATGAGGAGGAGGGCCGACTTGTTGAACGGCAGGGCGTAGAGCTTGCCGTCAAACGTGGTGGCCTTCAGCAGAGAAGGAACGTAGTCATCCAGTTCGGTCTTCGGGACGATGGCGCCCAGATCCTGGACTGCCTTGGCCCGGACCAGGTTGGTCAGCATGGAGTCGGTGTTCTGCACCAGAGTGGGGGGAGTCTGAGCGGCAATAGCGGCCGTCAGCTTCGTCTCCAGGTCGGTGTAGGAGCCCTGGTAGGTCTCGACAACCTTGATATCCGGATGGCTGTCGTTGAACTGCTTGATCAGAGCGGTCAAAGCCTTGCCGTGGGCGGCGTCGGGAGCCATACCGTGCCAGAAGGTGATCTCAACCGGAGCCTTCGGGGTGGTGTCACCGCCGGCAGGCTTCGCCTCATTCTTGCTGGTGCTGCTGCAGCCAGCGAGAACAGCCATGGCGGCCACCAGCGCGAGGGCCAGACCCTTGCGGATGCTACGCATCTGTTCGTCTCCTCCTATGAGTCGCTAATAGGGGACATAATAGCCCAGACCCTATATTGCCATTTCGTTACGACGGACGCAAGACCCAACAGAACGAAAAGGATTCAAACGAGTCGGGCTAATTGGAACCAAATCAGGCTAACCCTTCAAGCCGCTCTTGGCAACGTTCTCCATGAACTGGTTCTGCGCCGCCAGGAAGACGATGACGACCGGGAGCAGGGCCAGCGCTGCCGAGGCCATCCAGATGTGGTACTGCGGGCCTTCGTCCTGCATGAGGGACATGAGGCCGATCGGCACGGTCCGCATCTGCGGGCTGCTGGTCACGATCAACGGCCAGAGGAACGAGTTCCAGGAGCCGATGAACTTCAGCAGGGCGATGGTAGCGATCGGGGGACGGGAGAGCGGGATCATGATCTGGAAGAGGAAGCGGGTATGGCCGGCGCCGTCCAGGTAGGCCGCCTCCTGCATCTCCCAGGGGATCGTCATGAAGTGCTGCCGCAGCAGGAAGACGGCGTAGGCCGAAACGACCCAGGGCACGATCAGGGCGTAGTAGCTGTTATACCAGTGCAGCTTCGTAATGGTGATGAAGTTCGGCACCAAGAGCACTTCGCCCGGGATCATCATGGTGGCGAGGAAGAGCATGAAGAGGAGGTTCTTGCCGATGAAGTTCATCCGACCAAACGCGTATGCGGCGAAGATGGAGAGGATGACTTCGACCACCACGGTGACGATGGTCGTGTAGAAGCTGTTGAAGAAGTAGGTGCCAAAGTACTTCTGCGCATGCCACGCCAGGATGTAGTTACCCCACTGCGGCACCGACGGAATCCACTTTGGCGGGTTGATGATCGTCTCGTGATAGGTCTTCAGGGAGGTGGAGACCATCCAGAGCAGGGGCAGCAGCATGACGAAGCTGCCGAAGATCAGGACGATATGGGACAGGACGCCCTTGAGTCGCTTCCAGGCCGTATAGTTCATGTCCTGTCCTCCTTACGAGTAGTGGACGCGCTTACGCGCATACCACATCTGGAATATCGTGACGGCCAGGACCATGAAGAACAGCACGTAGGCTGCCGCAGAGGCGAAGCCCATCCGGTGATCCTTGAAGGCGGCTTCGTAAATGTAGAACACGATGGTGGTGCCGGCCCGAGTAGGACCGGGGCTGCCGCCATACAGGACGAAGATCTCGGTGAAGACCTTGAAGGCGCCGATCAGCGAAGTGATCGTGATGAAGAAGGTGGTGGGGGAGAGGAGCGGCCAGGTGATCTTCCAGAACCCTTGCCAGTCGTTGGCGCCGTCGACTCGGGCGGCGTTGTAAAGCTCCTTGTCCACATTCTGGAGACCGCCCAGGAAGAGCAGCATGGTATAACCGGACATCTTCCAGACGGACATCACGATGATCGTGAGCATGGTCCACCTCGGATCCAGCAGCCACTTCTGGGGCGAGATATGGAACCAGCTCAGGAAGTAATTCAGTAGGCCCCACTGGTCATGGTAGATCCAGAGCCAGACCATGGAGACTGCCACGACGGTGGTGATGTAGGGGATGAAGAACGAGAGCCGGTAGAACGCCCTGAATTTCAGCTTCTGGTTGAGGAGCAGGGCGACGCCCAGGGCGATCAGGATCTGCGCCGGCACAGTGCCGACCACGTAGATCATGGTGTGCCCGACGGCCTTCCAGAAGACCGGGTCGGTCAGGACCTCCTTATAGTTGGCGAGGCCGACGAAGGGGACGTCATACGGGTTCATCGCGTCATAATTGTAAAAGCTTAAGATGGCGGCTTTGACGACCGGGTAGAAGCTGAAGGTCCCAAGCACGGCCAGGGTGGGCAATAGGAACAGGTAGGCCAGAGCACTATCGGACCAGAAACGGCGCCAGCCCCATTTGGACGAGCCTACCGGCATGTCCAGGGCTTGGCCAATCGACGCCCCGAGTTTCATGTGGCGCTTTCCTCCCAGAACAGGTAGTTGTGGGCTGAAATCAGGCGGAACGTTCCGCCAGTGTGGCGAGCAGAGGGAGCACCTCGGACCAGTCGGCAACTCGATAGAGGCCGGGATGGGCCACTTCTTCATGTCGGTTCTTGAAGTTCTCGATCAGAATCATCGGCAGCCATTCGGCCAGGGCCAGAGCGTTGTTCGGGTCGTCTTCAAAGCCGAGGTTCAGGCCCAGCTCTTTGGCCACGGCTACCTTGTCGTCTGCCCCGAAGACCATCTGGTCGTACGGAATCTGATACCGATGGAGCCACTTCCTGGTCACGGCTTCACTGGTTCCCCGTCGGGCGGTAACCACCACAATATAGGCGCCCGACTCTTTCAGCCAGCGGACCGTCTCCGCCGCTCCGGGCAAGAGATCGGCCTGGTCGTAGATCTCCTCCTGGTGCTCATGCCACCAGGCCCAAAATTGCTCGTCCGTAAGGCCAAGGAGTTCTGGCAACCGCTGGGCGTACTGCTCTTCTGTCAGTGTAATGCCAAACTCACGCGCAGCGATTCGGCGGCCGGCATTTTGCGCAACGGTGCCATCGAGGTCAAGAAGAACGCGCCATTGGGTCAACGAAGGAATCCTCCCGTTTTCATTTACCGAACACGCGGCTACACAAGGTTTTCAACAGAGCGAACGTAATCCCTGCCGCAAACCCCTGCTCCAGCAAGATTCACTTCAATCGCCGAAAGAGTGGCATTTCAGCCATGGAAGCCTTTCAATCTCGCATAAACGCCAGCGTTTACGGAGAAGCTTTATGGCAAGACCGTGGTGACAGAACACCGCGGCATAAATAAGCGGATCTCGTACCGGAGAGACTCAGCGACCGTGTTGTCCCGGGAGAAGAAGACTAAGGGAGGGGTCCCAATGTCCACCCGGGAGAAGTGGCGGAAGGCGACGGGACTGTTGCTGGTAGGGCTCATTCTCGCCTGCTGCAGTTCGGCGCCGGCCCGAACTTTCTTTGCCTTGCCGGAGCATGTGTGGCTTCCCCAGGGTCAGACGCAGAGGTTTGCGCTGCAGGTGCCATTCCGGGCAACGGTTCGGTCGACCCCGGCCGGGGCCCTGGCGGTCAACGGTGAGGTCATCGGCAGCCAGGGGTATACCGCCTCCATGGCCGAACCCCTTGCTATCGGCGCCCTGCAGACCGGTCATTACACATTAGATGTCCGACTTCTGGGTCTGATTCCACTGCGGCGGATGACGGTGGATGTGGTCCCGCCGATCCGGGTGATTCCGGGTGGCCATTCCATTGGGGTCTTGTTGAAAAGCCGCGGCGTAATGGTGGTTGGCCATGCCGTGGTCCGGGACAGTGATGGAAATCCGCATCAGCCGGGGCGGGAAGCCGGGATCGAACAAGGCGACCTGATGCTGACCATTGACGGCACGGAGGTAACCAGCGAGGAGCAGACGGCACGCCTCTTCCAGGAAGCGGGACGCAAGGGGCGGGCGGCTGAGGTGACGGTGAAGCGGAAGGGCCATCTGCTGCATAAGCAGGTTCTACCAGTGCGGGACAAGGAGAGCGGGCGCTGGCGGGTAGGGCTCTATATCCGGGACGGTGCGGCCGGTGTCGGAACCCTGACGTTCTACGACCCTGCTACCGGGCGGTATGGGGCTTTGGGTCACGTGATTGCCGACGGCGAGACCAACCTGCCCATTGAGATCCGTGAAGGCCATATTGTCGATGCGGTGGTCACCGCCATCCAGAAAGGGCGCAAGGGCCTTCCCGGCGAGAAGGTTGGCACGATGCAGGGCAATACCGGCAGCCTCGGAAACATCGATCGGAACACCCGGTTCGGCATATCCGGTCAGATGAAGGCGCCGGTGAAGAACCCGCTCTATCCGGAAGCGATCCCCGTTGCGATGGCGGACCAGGTGCATGAAGGACCTGCCGAAATGGTGACGGTGGTGGAGGGGCGCCGGTTGGAGCGGTTTGACCTCGAGATTGTGCGGGTGATGCGCCAACCGACGGCCGAAGGCAAGAACATGATTGTGAAGGTGACCGACCCACGCCTTCTGGCCAAGACCGGCGGAATCGTGCAGGGAATGTCGGGGAGTCCCATCGTACAGGACGGCCGAATCGTGGGGGCTGTCACCCACGTCTTTGTGAACGATCCCACCCGGGGGTACGGGGCGCTCATTGAGTGGATGCTGCAGGAGGCCGGCGTACTCAAGCCAGGCCGCCAAACGAGCTTCGAGAGGGAGACCTCCCGAAGCCTCTTCGTGTGAGCACTTTTGTTCATCCGACCGCTGAAAACGGTGACGCAGTAACGTAAACTTATTTCATGCAGGGGAAAGATTTCTTGCATCGATTGTGATATGCTATAATGCATAAAGTAACCTTGACACGGTTGTCCGATTTGGAAACGATTGACAACCCGTTCCGCTCTCCGTAGAATCGGAGATGGGGCCACCCGGCTTACATAGCGGCCCGGCAATAACAGACGTAGCAACGGCTTTGGTCTATCCGGTACGCCAGTGGAGGGAGTGAGGTAAGCTTGAGTAAAATCAAGGTGCTCATCGGCGACGATAACCGGGATTTCTGCGAACTCTTGCGTTCTTATGTGGAAAGCCAGACCGATATGGAACTGGTCGGCGTAGCACACAACGGGTCGGTCGTCCTGGAGTCCATCAAGCGCGAGTTGCCGGATGTGGTCATTCTGGACATCATCATGCCGCAGCTGGATGGTATTGGCGTTTTGGAGCAGTTGAACGCCGCCGGACTGCAGGTTCGACCGAAGGTGATTGTCCTGACCGCCTTCGGGCAGGAGAATATTACCCATAAGGTCCTGGAGATGGGCGCCGACTATTATGTACTGAAGCCTTTCAGCCTGGACGTCCTGGGGACGCGTATCCGCCAACTGGCAGGTCTGGCGACGGCCTCTGTTCCGCCGATCCAGCAGCGCCTCGAGCCGACCGGTTCCGCCGCACAGTCTGTCATCCAGGGGCAGCGGGGACGCAGCCTGGACTCCGACATCACGAACGTGATTCACGAGATCGGAATCCCGGCGCACATCAAGGGGTACCGCTATCTGCGTGAAGCCATCACCATGGTGGTGAACCGGGTCGACCTGCTGGGCTGCGTGACGAAGGAGATTTACCCCGCCATCGCCCGGAATCACGAGACCACGCCGAGCCGGGTAGAACGGGCGATCCGCCACGCCATTGAGGTGGCGTGGACCCGCGGCAACGGGGAGGTCATCGGCGGGTTGTTCGGGCACACCGTCAATCGTGGTAAGGGAAAGCCGACGAACTCGGAGTTTATTGCCATGGTGGCCGACAAGCTGCGCATGGAGTCACCCAAGGCGAGCTAAACCGCACAGCGCATCACCCCCCGCTCGGGTCTACCGGGCGGGGTTTTTCTTCTGCCTCGGCATTCCGACCTTCGGCCTGATACTTCACGGGCTTAACTATGCTAATGTTCAATGTTGACCTAGTATAAAATGATGGCGCACTATTACCGCGGCTATGATAGAATGGGTTGGGATTATTGATAGATAATCTCAAAGGCACAGACTGAGGGAGGGTTACCATGCATCTGCGCAAGAGCCTAGCTGTCTTCCTGTTGCTCTCGTTGTTTGTACTGGCCGCGTGCTCAAGCAAGGAGACCAAGAACGACACCCAGAACCAGCCGGCCAAGCAGGTTGAACTACAGTTTGTCTTCCCTGTGGCCGTTGGCGGTGGACCGGCCAACGCCATTGAGGCGATGGTCAAGGAGTTCAACACGGCCAATCCGGGCATCAAGGTGACGCCGAGCTTCGCTGGCAACTACCAGGACACCATGGCCAAGGTTCAGACCCTGGTTCAGGGCGGCACGCCGCCCGAAGTGGTCGTTCTCCAGGCGACCGACATCTTCACCCTGACCGACATGAAGGCCGTCGTCCCCGTCGATGACTATGTGAAGGCCGACGCCGACGGCGCCAGCTATATGAACGACTTCCAGGCCGCCTTCATGGCGAACTCGAAGATCGACGGCAAGACCTACGGCATTCCGTTCCAGCGCTCCACCGTGGTCCTGTACTACAACAAGGACCTGTTCAAGGCCGCCGGGATCAAGGCTGCGCCGGCCAACTGGAAAGAGCTGGTTGCCGACGGCAAGCTGCTGACCAAGGATGGCGTCTGGGGCGTCGAGATTCCCTCTGACGGCAACCCCTATTGGACCTTCTCCTCGTTCTTCATCGAGAACGGCAAGAACGTCGCCAACGAAGCGGGCACCGAGGTCTACTTCAACGACCCGGCCGTCGCCGAGGCGATGGACTTCATTCTCTCGCTCTCCAAGACCGAGAAGATCATGCCGACCGGCATCATCAAGTGGGCCGATATCCCCAACGACTTCGCCGCCGGCAAGACCGCGATGATGTACCACACCACCGGCAGCATCGGCGCTCTGTTGGGCAAGATGGACGCCAGCAAGATTGGCGTCGCCCCGGCCCCGGCGGGCAAGAACCCCGGCTCCCCGACCGGCGGTGGCAACCTGTACATCCTGAAGACCTCCAAGGAGAAGCAGGACGCCGCGTGGAAGCTGATCCGCTTCCTGACCGAGCCGAACCGTGTGGCTACCTGGTCCGTGGCCACCGGCTACATCCCGACCCGTAAGTCTGCCATGGCCACCATGCCCTGGATCGAGGCCGTCTCCAAGTTTGACGGTTACCGGACTGCGGCCAACGCCATCCAGACTGCTGACCGTGAAATGGCTACCCACCAGAACCAGCAGGTGCTGAAGGCCTTCGGCGATCAGCTCCAGGCGATCGTGGGTGGCACCAAGGACACGAAGACTGCGCTGGAGCAGGCGCAGAAGGACGCCACCACGATTCTGGCTCCGTTCAAGAAGTAGTACGGAGGGGTTCGCATGGCGCAGCCATCGGTTTCTCTGGCGCCGCGCCGCACCCCCGTGAGGAGGAGGGCCCCCAGCTTCAAGTGGGGGCCCTACCTGCTTCTATTGCCTTCGGCGGTGCTGTTGGCGGTCTTCACACTCTGGCCCATGGTCTCATCACTCTGGATGTCGCTCTTCAAGGCCAATATGGCCTATGCCGACCCGGTCTGGAATGGCCTGGGCAACTTCAAGGCGCTCTTCGCACAGGAACTCTTCCGCAAAAGCCTTTGGAACACGGTGATCTATGCGGTGGGGACCATTCCCTTCTCCGTGGCGCTGGCCCTCTTCCTGGCCGTGCAGGTGAATCGGAAACTGAAGAGCGTGGGGCTGCTGCGGGCCGCCTTCTTCTACCCGACCATGCTGCCGTTGGTCAGCGCAGCCTCGATCTGGAACTTTATGTACAACCCGCTCTATGGTCCGATCAGCTTGCTGGTCAAGCTTTTCGGCGGCACGCCCCATAACTGGCTGGGCGAGAACGCCTGGGCGCTGCCGTCGGTCATGTTCGTCACCATCTGGAAGGATGCCGGCTACTTCATGATCTTCTACCTGGCCGGGCTGCAGAGCCTGCCCGGGGATCTCTATGAAGCGGCTGAGTTGGACGGGGCCACCGGGTGGCAGCAGTTCAGGCGGATCACCTTCCCGCTGATCACCCCGACCACGCTCTTCGTGGCGACGATCAGTTTCATCAACGCCTTCAAGACCGTCGATCAGGTCTTTGTCATGACCCAGGGGGGCCCGGAGAACTCGACGAGCCTGCTGCTCTTTTACATCTGGCAGCAGACCTTCGCCTACTTCGACAAGGGCATGGGGGCCGCTGCTTCGGTGGTGCTCATCGTAATCCTGCTGGCAGCCGCGCTCTTCAACCATCTGTACGTGGATAAGCGGGTGCACTATGAATAACAAGATGAAGCTAACCGATTGGGCACTCTACGTCCTGACCGCCTGCCTGGGGCTCCTGTGGCTGGTGCCGCTCGCCTGGGCATTGGCCACCGCGTTCCGTCCGGCAAACGTGCCGGTGGGGACTGGCTCCCTCTGGTGGGGGGGCAGCGCCACGCTGGCCAACTTCAGCCGTGCCTGGCATGAGGCGCCGTTCGGGACCTACTACCAGAACACGATCCTGATCGTGGTGGGTATTCTGCTGCTGCAGACGATCACCATCACCCTGGGCGGTTTTGTCTTCGCCCGGATGGAGTTCCGGGGCAAAGACCTGCTCTTCATCCTGTTCCTGCTGCAGCTGATGGTGCCGGCTGAGGCCCTGGTGGTGCCGAACTTCACGACCATGCGGGCCCTGCACCTGGTCAATACCCGTACTGCGATCATGCTGCCTTATATTGCCTCGGCCTTCGGCACATTCCTGATGCGCCAGACGTTCAAACAGGTGCCCCGCGACCTGGAGGATGCGGCGGTGATCGACGGCTGCAATCCGCTCCAGACGCTGTGGTACGTCTTTGTGCCGGTGGCGCGGCCGGCTTTGGCGGCCTTCGCCCTGACCTCGGTCAGCTACCACTGGAACAACTATTTCTGGCCGATGATCATCACCAACACCAAGGATGTGCGACCGCTCACCGTAGGCCTGGCGCTGTTCACCAAGGCCTCGGAATCGGGGGCGGACTGGTCGTTGATCACGGCCGGCACGATCATGGTCGTAGCGCCGCTTGTGGCCGCTTTCTTCCTGTTCCAGCGGCAGTTCATCAACAGTTTCATGCGTTCGGGCATCAAGTAGCGTTCCGGACCGTTATACGGAGAGCTCGTCCTATGGTCAGGACGAGCTCTTTTTTTGGCCGCCGATTACTTGCCGAGATCGCTCTTGAGCTGCGTGATGGCCGCATCCACC
>JBLNEM010000515.1:0-3172 GCA_050262655.1 Mycobacterium leprae
GCCGAGGGGATGCCCACGGAGTGCTCACCCGGAAGCGCTCTGGTTGCACGCATGCCGCACCTTCGGCCGCAGCAGGGCCACCAACGCCACCAATAGGGGCAGGCCGAAGGCTATGGCGACCGCTACCGTTGACCAGATGTGGGCGAGGAAATCGCCATACGCGTCCCGGTCGTGGGCGAGCCACCAGTTCCACGGGATGGAGAGGAGTCCCACGGTCAGGATCAAGCGGTGCCGGTTCACCTTGAAGGGCAGCACGGCCGTGATCAGTTCGACGCAGCAGTACAGGCAGATCATCGACTGGGTGATGACGCTGTAGCACCACAGGACTACCATCAGCAGTTCGTAGCGGTGCAGGTAGATGGAGAGTTCGGCGGCCCGGGCCATCTGCATGCAGGCGATCAGATACTGGGCTGTCACTTCGGCACCCATTACGCCGATCTCCAGGACCGGCCAGATGACCACCAGCACCGCCCCCAGGCCGATGCCGACCAGCGCCATTTTGAGCCACCGCTGCTTGTGGCCCACCAGCGGGAGCAGGAAGAGGGCGGAGGTGGTCGCCATGGCTACATCGGTATCGGCGGCCGCAGATGCCCGGACGACCGGGAGCAGACCCTTGTCGAACATGGGCAGGAGGTTGGACGTGGTGAAGTGGGTGACCGAACCGGCGATCAAGAGTAGATTCATCAGAATGGCCAGCCCGGCGCCCAGGACCGACAGGCGACAGGCCACCTCCAGACCGAGGCCCACGCCATAGAGGATGATCAGGGTATAGACGACCACGAAGAGGATGAACGGCGTTTCGGTCATCATGTAGTCGTTCACATGCTGCTCCACCGTGATCGCCGAGGTCAGGAAGGAGACGAAGAAGAAGAGGGCGAGGAGCAGCATGACCACGACGCCGACCGGACGGGTCAAGAGCCGGGGAATATAATCGGTCGGTCCATCCGGTGCGAAACGGCGGGCCAGCCAGACGAAGATCGTGATGATCAGAGCGCCGGTGATAAAGGCGAACAGGGATGAAAGCCATGCATCACGACCGACCGACCGGGCCATTACCTCGCTGGAGTAGCCGATCGATTTGCCGAAGACCAGGTTCATCATGAGGCTGATTAGCTGCAGCGGGCCGATTTGAATACTGGTCACAAGGCTCCTCCTGACTAATGATAGTGAAAGTTCATGGGGCGGGTATAGAGCCCCATCTTCGGAATCTCGGCGGTCACAGAAAGCTTCACGACCGACCGGGGGAAAATGTCATCCCAGTGGCTCTTGTTCTGGCGCCACCAGGCGGGGTGCTCCCGGTGAACCAGTTCGCCAAACCGGAGCACATCGGTCTTCAACTCCTTCTGGACGGCGGTGAGCGCCAGCTGAATGGAGGTACGGATATGGTTTTCGAACTCATGCTCCGCCGCGGTTTTCAGGTCGGCCGTGCTCATGGGGTTGGTGACGCAGTCCTGCTCCATCAGCCAGCCCCGGGTCCAGATGGAGACGTTGAAAACCGGCACCGGGCCCGACACATTCGTCTGAATCTCTACCTGGGGGGAGCGGACCTCGATGGCCATGTTCTTCCCGGGTGTGCCGGGGCAGCCCACGCTGAAGACGGTGTTCCGCATCTGCCGCCGCAGCCAGAGCAGGCCGCGTCCGGCGTCGCTATCTACATAGCCGACCAGGCGCCGCTTATAGAAGAGGGCGGTGCCCCGCATCTCCACCTGGAGGAGGCCGCCGTGCTCCTGCGATTGCTCGCCGGGGGGCGGAACGATCCGCTCGTACAGTTGCATGGCGGAGATGACCGGGTTGAGGTCGGGGCTGAAGAAGGAGGCCGCAACTTCGTTCATGTCGGTCCGGACCGTTTCGCCCGGCAGTTGGGCATAGCGGAAGAGCGCCGAGATGGAATCGGCCGGAATATCCTCCAGGCCGGTCTTGGCCGCCACCACCTCCTTGGCATCCGAGTCCCTGGCCACCACGATCCAGGTCCGCATCCGCAGTTCCTGGTTCCGGGTGAAGAAGTCGATCACCGGGGTGATATCCTCCCGGGCCAGCGATTCACCGATGACGATCACATTGTTGTGGGCCCACATGAGACGACGGGAGGTAAACTGGGCCAGATTGCGGATGGCGGCGAAGATGGTGTCGCCATCGGCGCTGGCGGTGTAGACGGCGCCGCCGCTGCCTGCCCCGCCCTGCCCGCCGCCCTTGCCCTTACCCTTCGAGCCGGGGCGGGCAATCTGCACCGAGACGAGATAGCGGCCGGGGGTGTCCGCCTTGTCGATTCCCACGGCCACCACCAGGGCCAGTTGGTTCAGTTCCCGCATATCCCAGCAGCCGGTGGTAAGGAGGAGGGCGGCGGCAAGGCAGAGCGCCAGGAGAGGTCGGGTTCTCATGGCTTGCCTGCCCCCTGATCGTTACGCGGCGAGGGCATCTGCCCCGCCGGCTGGCGGTCTGTGTTGGGGCTCTGGCCGAGCCGGGGGCGCTTCAGCAGGTTGAACCAGGGGGCCCGCACCAGCGTGTCCTGCTGCTCGACGAAGAGCACGGGGGCGATCGGCGCCAGGAAGGGTTCGCCGAAGGAGCGGAGGCTGGCTGCGTGCAGGGCCAGGACAGAAGTGACCCCAATGAAACCAAACACCCCTAGAAAACCGGTGGCCAGCAGCAGGGGGACACGGACCACCCGGAGCGTCAGCGAGAGCGAGTAGGAGGGGAGGGCAAAGGCGTTGAGGCCGGCCGTGGCCACCACGATCACCGTCGCGGGCGCCACGAGTCCGGCCTGCACGGCGGCCTGTCCCACCACGAGGCCGCCCACGATGCTGACCGACTGGCCCACGGCCTGCGGCAGGCGAAGCCCTGCCTCGTTCAGCACTTCGAAGAGGAAGGTCATGAGCAGCACCTCCACCAGGGTGGGCAGCGGCGTTCCTTCCCGGCCGCCGGCGACGTTGAGGGCCATAGGCGTGGGGATCATCTCCTGGTGGAAGGTGGCCAGCATCACGTAGAGGGCGGGGATGGTGAGTGCCACCAGGAAGGCGATGAAACGGATCCAGCGAAAGGCCGTCCCGACCCAGAAAGCCTGGTAATAGTCGCCCGGGGCCTGCAGCAGCATCCAGAAGGTGGTCGGCACGATCAGAGCCAGCGGGGTGTTGTCGGCCAGAATGGCCACCCGGCCTTCCAGCAGGTTGGCCGTGAC
>JBLNEM010000516.1:0-3637 GCA_050262655.1 Mycobacterium leprae
ACCGGTACGGGGCGCACTGGTGGTGCAGAACGTCAATACCGGGGCGATCCTGGCGATGGTGAGCATTCCCACCTATGACCCGAACTGGCTGATCGGCGGCATTACCGAAGACCGGTGGCAACAATTGCAGCGGCAACCCGGCGCCATGGTGAACTGGGCGATCAAGGGGTTTGCTCCGGGCAGTACATACAAGATGGCAACAGCATTGGCCGGATTGGAGGCGGGCGTTCTTGGACCTTACGAGCAGATTCCGTGCCCTGCAACCTATTGGAAATACGGCAATCCGAAGAACTGGAACGGCGATCAGGGTGTGACCGATGTGGCTCGAGCCCTGGCGATTTCGTGTAATCCGTTCTTCTTCGAGGTGGGGGACCGGCTGGGCCTGGATCGTCTCGCCGCCTCCAACGAGCATCTGGGTTTCGGCCGGCAGACCGGGATTGACCGGCCGGGCGAATCGCCGGGAGCCAATCCGAGTCAGGCCACCTACGGCGATGATTTCTTGCCTGGCTACACCATCAATGCCGCCATCGGCCAGGGCGATGTTTTGGCTACGCCGCTTCAACTGGTGGGGTATGTGGCCACGATTGCGAACAGCGGTGTTCGGTACAAACCCTATCTGGTGCAGGAGGTCCGAGACGCCGATGGCAATGTGTTGATGCACCGGGACCCCGTGATCGTGGAGAAGGTGCCTGCCTCTGCCCAGTCCTGGCAGCGGATTCAGGACGGCATGCGACTGACTGTCACTTCGTGGGAAGGAACCGCACATCTGCCCCTGACCGGGTTTCCGATGCCGGTCGCGGCGAAGACCGGGTCAGCGGAGACGAGCACGGGTTACCCCCACGCCCTTTCGGTGGTTTACGCACCCTATGAGAATCCCGAGATTGCCATCGCAGCGATTATTGAAGGCGGTTCAACTGGATCATGGGTGACGCCGGTTCTCCGGCGGGTCATGGACCAGTATTTCGGCATCCACGACGTGATCCCGGCCGAAGTGCCTACTTATAAGGATTGAGGAGTGGTTCCGATGGCCCTCGTGGCTAACATCACACTGGTCGCGCTTTCGTTGCTGATGGGGCTGCGGTTATTGCAGCAGTATCGGGGCCGTCCGCATCCGCACACGTTGTGGTACGGCGTTGGGTTAGTCCTGGCCGCCGTGGCATCCTTCCCGGAAGTCTTCCGTGGCATCACCGGATCCCTGCCGACGTTCTTGTGGTGGACTTACTGGGTAGCGGCCAGCGCACTGGTCGGCTACCTGTCGGTTGGCACCGCTTATTTGCTTTCGCCCAAGGCCGGCAAGGTGGCGCTGGTGTCAGCCACCGTTCTGACCGCAGCACTCCTGGTAGCCACGGTGGCCACTGCAGGTCCGGCGCCCACCATCTTCACCGATGCCACCTTCGCCAAGGCGCCGAACGCCTTCATCAAGACGCCCTTCCTGATTCAAAACATCGCCGGTGCGCTCCTGATTTTTGGGGGTGCGGCGTGGACATTCTTCCGCATCCGTGCCTGGTTTGCGGTCTGGATCGCCCTGGGCACCCTGCTGTTCACCGTCGGCGGCACGTCTTCCGGCATCTTCAAGTCACCGGCGCTCTTCTATTTCACGCAGATGGCCGGAATCATCGTGCTCTATTTCGGCATCACCCAGTCGACCAGGCCGCGACAGAAGAAACAAGCGGCGGCTTGAGTTGAAATCGAAGGGGCGGAACCTCAGGGTTCCGCCTTTTTGTTTTGGACCCAAAGGGGGATCAGCCATGGGAGGGGCAGCCAGACAAGCAGAGGCACCATCATGAGCGACGGCGATGGTCGGCCGCTGGGCGGCAGCTCGCCGGGATGGAGTACCTGCGTGACTTGCAGGGAGTGCACGCCCTCAATGATTCCTTCATCAATGCCGCACACCGTCACGGACTGACCCACCCAGTCGGTCAGATTGACCTGTTTGGCGGATAATGTCGCCACAACGGCTCCGTAATCGTTGACCAGACGATGGGTGCCCCGCTGAATAAAGTCGATTTCCGGCGCAGGCCGTACCGTGCCGGAGAGACACGTGATGGACGGAGCCACGAAGGCCGGCATTGGCATATCCTCCTTCACGTTTACAGGATATGCGCCTGCTCGAGGCCTTTGGCCCCATTCGCACCGGATAACGATATGGATACCGAACCTTTGATGAGATTTACCGTAATACTATTTAGGACAGCGGAGAAGGGAGGGAGAACGGTGGCCGTGCCGTTCAGTATCGAGGAACTTCTGCGTGAGCGGCGAGAAGGTTCCGTGCGGGCCCTCATACGGGTGATCGGCTATGCTTTGGCCCGTGGGCAGAAAGCGGACGAGGTGGGCCGGTTCCTTTTCGATTCCTATCGCCTGGCCGGGGAGTTCGAGCAGCAGAAGCAGTGCAACGAGGCAGATCGGGTGCACGCCTTTATGGCCTGGCACATGCGGCTACGCTGGGGATGGTGTGACGACGTGCGGATCGCCGCCGACCAAGGGGCCTACGTGTTGGAGTCGGCTTCCGCACTGAACGGGCAGGCACAGGTGCTGGGCTTTCACGGCATATCCCGGCTGGACGTGGAGAATTGCCTGGAGCAGTTCTGGCAGAACGCGGCTGCCGCTGTGGGGCTGGAAGCGACCTATACGATTGGAGAGGATCGCGACTGGACGGTCATCCGGACTCCAGCGGGTGCAGCACTAGCACTTGACCGGCCGGAGTTTCCGATGTTTACGCCGCAGTCGTTGGCCGAACATCGGCGCCTTCAGTTGGCCACGTGGATCTCTGCCTCGGTGGGCTTTGCCAAGCACTGCGGCGACGAATCCGAGGACTTCGGGCACTATTTCTACACGGTATGGGATCGCAGCGGTCACTACGACCGGCTGCGCAACCGGTGGGGTTACGGCAACGCACTGGCCTACGCTCAGAGCCTGGTGCTGTCACGGCAGGTTCTTTACCGGGCAACCGAACTGGGTGAGGATTTGGACGGGTACACGGTCTCTTCACCGAGTTGGGCCACGGAGATCCCCCATGCGCTTGGCACCTTCGGCACGCTGCCTGATGACATCTATCGGTATTATGAAGGCGGCGGAGTCCCTGCCTGTGCAAAACTGGGGCTGCAGTACGCGGATCAATCTGACGATCGAACCCATCGGGTTTGGGTACGTGCACGGTAAGTGGAGGGAGCGTGAAGGGGGGGCGGCTCCGCCTCTCCTTCAGCCATTGCCAAAGCCCTGGCGCAACAGTGTCATACATTTTGCTCCCATCGCAGGTATATTTCGCGGCGACGCGGGTATCTTGATAGTGCCCCTGGTTTGTGCCAGTGGTCGTCCCATATTTCGGATGGGGATCAGCCCTTGCCAACGGACTGGGGCCATGATACAATCACTTTCGTTGTCGCTCGACCGGCTGCCGTCCAAACGGCGCATCGGTTGGCAGCAACTACCGGTTGACGGCGAAAGCCGACGCTGGTATCATAAGCTCCTGTCGCTACGGCGGCACGGACCTCGAACCTTGAAAACTAGACAGTGTAGAGAGCAAGCATCACTCTTTGAGTGAGAGCGAAGCGAGTCGTACAAGCTGACCGCAAGGTTAGCACCAAACAAGAGCCGCAAACTTTTCTACGGAGAGTTTGATCCTGGCTCAGGACGAACG
>JBLNEM010000517.1:0-18536 GCA_050262655.1 Mycobacterium leprae
TTGGATGGCGGTGGTTTCAAGCGAGCCCACCACCTGGTTGTCGTCGGTCGGGCTGTAGCTCTCCCACTTCAGGAGGAAAAAACTCTCCTTGTCCACCCACATCACAAGGCGGCCGTTCATCTCAGGCGCCGCATTCGAAGGGCATCTGGTAGGGCCGAGATCCAGGACGTAAGCAGGCCGCCCGGCTACGGATTCAGTCCCTTTCAGGCTGGGGGAGTAGCATGCACTCTCCAGGCGAAGCAGACCATCCAGGGTGGCGCTCTCCAGCTTACGGCCCTTCTCCGCAACGACCGGAGCGATGGTCAGACCGGGCTCGGACCGATGGCTTTGAAGCAGCTCAAGTCCGGAATCATACTCCCAGGTGTTCACTCCGTCGCTCACGGTGACCCGGTGCACTTCACCGGTGAGTCCCGGCCCCGTCTTCGTCGCCTCGATCCGCACGCGGTCAGGGGCCTGGTACCACCACTGGGTTTCCATGCGGCTTTCACCCAGATCCGTCCGCCAGGTTGTCACCTGCGTCAGCGTATAGGTGCGAACGTTTCCGGGAATCGGCGATGCCGCCCCCGCCTGCTGGCCAGTCGATCGTGCGTTGACCATCCTGGGCCAGTAGGTCCAGAGGAGGCAGCCGGCCACGGCTGCCAGCAAGGCCATCACGACGATCGCCGCACGGAGACGTCTGTGGTCGTTCAATGCCCATCCACTCCCTTCGATCTCCTGTTCCATCTGACGGGCTGAGCCCCCTTGAAGTTCCGCGGGCGATCGGAATGCCAGTGCTTAGCACCAGAATCGCAGATAAAAACTGGACAACAACCAGAGCCCCATGCTTCTTTTTGCCCCTAAATCCGCGTAATCCGCGTAATCCGCGGCAATGTCCCATTTACCCGAGAATGGTGACCGGTACCCGAGTCCTCTGAGGAATCCGTGGGCCCCCCACAAAGAGAAAGGCCAGTACCCGCACATGGCGGATACTGGCCTTCGTGTTACCCCAGAGGGGTCACCAACTACTTGACGACAGCAGCCTTGATCGCGGCCAGGTCCTTCGTCGCGGCGGAGAGGATCTTCGCAGCGTAATCGAAGTTGTGGGCGCCTTCAGAGCCGTCAGCGGTCACGAAGCTGATGTTGGTCTTCACGGTGTCGAGCTTCAGCTTCTGGTCGGCGGTCAGAGTGGCGCCAGCCTTGACTGCAGCGTCGATCGCAGCGACATCAGCGTTCAGCGTGGTGAGCTTGCCGCTGGTGTACTCCTGCCACATATCCAGGTAGGAAGCGCGAACTTCCCGATCGGAGTTCTTGTGGCAGACCGTGCAGGAGTCATCGGAACCGTCGGCGATGTTAGGATCGCCAGGCTTCACGATGGCCATCAGGTGGTTGTTGTTGGCCATATGGCATTCCTGGCAGGTGACGTCCTTGTGGACGTTGCCGTTGGAGGTGATGCCGCCAGCAGCGCCGTAACCCTCGAAGAATTCCTTCATCGGGTGGTGAGCAGTGCTACCAGGCTTCAGGCCGGTGGCCTTGTCGATGCTGCCGGTATGGCAGGAGATGCAGAGTTCCTTCTCATCAGCCGCGAGGCCGAGGCCGTGCGGACGATGGCAGGTAACGCAGGAGATGCCCACATACTCAGCGTTGGCATCGTACGTGAAGGTCCCGCCCTCTTCCTTGGCAGCATAAGCTTCCTGCGTATGGCAGGCGTAGCAAGTGCCGGAAGCATGGCTGTTGGCCTTCAGGTCTTCAACGGCCTTCGGGCCGTGACCAGAGACCAGCCACTCGGGATATTCCTTGTGGTGGCCACGGTTCGCGGTCTTGGTCGGGTCGACCTTCGCCATGACGATACCGGAGACATCGGTCAGCTTCATGTTCGGCAGGTAGCCGGTGATCCAGCGGTTGTCGGTCATCTTGTAGCCGCTGTTATGGCACTGGCCGCACACGTCGGAGCTGACGTTCAGCGTGATCTTGGAGGGATCGCCCTTGCCAAGGATGTGATCCTTGCCCGGACCATGGCAGCTTTCGCAGCCAATGCCGAACTCGACCTTCGGATCCTTGACGCCGGCCTTGGTGTTCGAGGTGGTGTGGCAGCCCATGCAGCTGTCCTGCCAGACCTGACCGGGGGCGTCGTAGTCGATCCACTGCTGGTCGGCCGCGACCCATTCGTACTTCAGGAATACCAAATTACCAGTGGCCGAGTCGCGGGCTAAGAAACGAGCTCCGGCAACCACGAAGTCTGCCTTCAGGAGTTCGGTCTGCTGCTCAGCCGTAGCCTTGTCCCAACCAGGAATGTCGGCAGTCGTCTTGACCGGCAGAATCATGTTGGCGTGGCCAGAGCCAGCCCAGGACGACCAACGATCAGAGTGGCAGCCCAGGCAAGCCTGAGAACCCACGTAGTTCGGAACGGTCTTCTTGGCCGCAAAGCCAACGCTGGCCGCGAGAACGGCCACCATCACCAGACCCAACACGATGGCAATCTTTAGTGCCTTCTTCATTTCTTAGCACCTCCTTTCCATGAATCAAAGATTATTCCCAAACGCCGCCCTGAAAAGAACGGCGAATATGGGCCAGATCAGCGACCGCCGGAGCCCAGAACCTGATCTCATCAGCCGAACTAGCAGGTGTTATGTACTGGATTCCGCCCGATCAGGAGAGCTCTCCTGATTTGCGGCTGCGAGTGATACGTGCGAATTGGGTATCCAGGCTGCTATCGGCCGAGGTTCTTACTTATTTCTCTCAGGTTCATCTCATATTACTCACATCTTACTCTCAGCTTTCTCAGGAACCAACCATTCAGGATTCGACATGATAGGCCATTAACGGTAATGATCGTTCATTTCCTTTTCCTTTCTCACGCAGACGGGGTCTGTCGTATATCTGTAATCACCCTAATACCCTACCAGGTATCAACAACACAGCAAAAGCACACCACTGTAACCGTCCGTGCGCCGTACCCCCGTCGCTTGCGCCGAGTGGCGCAATGATTATGACACCTAATATCCATTAGAATGACGAGAATGATTTCGCAACCTTATGGCTCCCGCAGACGGGACACCCCGCACCTTATCGGGATGGCCCCCCTGCATTCAGGCACCCCGGCAGAAAACCCGCCTCCAAATGGAGGCGGGCAGTGAAGCGGTTCCTTATGATGGGCCATTCGCCAGACGGAGGAGGAACGTCCGGAGGCTCCCCAGGAAGCGGGGATAATCGGCCTGCCACACCTCATGGCCGTCGCCCGGGATACAGAGCAGCGGCAGCCCACCGCCTCTGCTGCTGTTCTCCAGGTACTGGATGCGGACGCCATGGTTGCTGGTCCAGTACTCGGTAATGGCCATACCCCTTCCCCCTTCGCAGCCACCTGACTGAAGAATACGATAAGTTTCCGGCGAACCCTCCAGCCTTGAAGCTTACAATCCGCGAACAAGGCCCGCACCAACGCCAGTGCGGGCCTTCGTATGCGATGAGCTACTCAGCCTCGAGGAGCGTCTCTGACTCAGACGCTTCGGCGGCGTGGCTCTTCCGCAGGGGGATCTCCTTCAGGAAGAGGGTGACCAGGAAGCCTGCCACCATGGCGATGACGCTGACCATGAACAGATCGGTGATCGAGGTCGCCAGCGCCTTGCGAATCGCATCCATCAACATGGCGAAGAGCGCCTGCCCCTGGGTGCCGAACTGGGCGAACATCGCCTTCATCTGCGTGGTCGCCTCAGGGGAGAGCAGCACCTCCGGATTGTTCAAGGCGGCTAACTTGTCGGCCGGCACCGCCCTGGTGAACTGGGCGGGCAGGTTGCTGTGCAGGGCTGCCGTGAACTTGTTGGTCATCACGGTACCCAGTACTGCGACCCCTACGGTACCGCCAATGGAGCGGAAGAACTGCAGGCTGGCGGTCACCTCCCCCATCCGGGCGAAGGGGAACGCGTTCTGCACCACAATGGTAAACAGGGACATCTGCACACCCAGCCCGAGACCGGTGATGATCATGTTGCGGATGACCAGGCTGTTGGTGGCGTTCACGTCCATCCGGGCATTCAGGAGCATGCCAAAGGCGGCAATCACAAAGCCGACCAGGGCGATGATCTTGTATCGCCCCCAGCGCGAGAGCAGTTGCCCGCCCACAATGGAAGAGGCCATGAAGCCCAGCATCATGGGCGTCAGAATGGCGCCCGAGTTCGTCGCCGTTTCGCCGATCACGCCCTGCACGAAGAGCGGCAGGTACATGATTGCGCCGAACATCCCCACGGCGATCACAAAGGTGGCGATCACCGAGACCGTGAAGATCGGCACCCGGAAGAGACGGGGACTGATGATCGGCTCCGCCTGACGGAGTTCTACCAGGAAGAAGAGCACCCAGGCCACCGCCGAGAAGCCGAACAGCCCCAGGATCGTTGCGGATCCCCAGTCATACTCGGTGCCCGCCCAACTGAAGCCCAGGAGCATCGGCACGGCGGAGGCCAAGAGCAGCGCTGCGCCGAGGTAATCAACCTGATGCTGGGTCCGATCGGTGTGGGCCGGCATGGCAAACCAGCCGACTGCCATCGCCAGGATGCCCACCGGCAGGTTCACATAGAAGGTCCAGCGCCAACCCCAGTGATCGGTGATCCAGCCGCCCAGGGTGGGGCCGATGATGGTAGCCAGGCCGAAGACGGCCATCATCAGTCCCTGCCACTTGCCCCGATCCGCCGGCGGGAAGATGTCGCCGATGATCGACTGCACCACCGGCATCATGGCCCCGGCGCCCAGGCCCTGTAGGCCGCGGAAGAGAATCAGGGCGAACATGGTGTGCGCCTGCCCGGACAACGCCGAGCCGAGGGTGAAGAGCGCCAGCCCCAGCATGAAGAAGGGGCGCCGGCCATAAACGTCCGAGAGCCGGCCGTACAACGGAACCGTGGTGGTCGAAGCCAGCATGTAGGCCGTGAACACCCAGGCGTAGTGCTGCAGTCCGTTCAGATCCGCCACAATGCGGGGCATCGCCGTGCCCACCACCGTCTGGTCCAGGGCCGAAAGCAACATCCCCATCATCGTGGCGGCAATGACCAGGATCAAGCGTTCGCGGCTCAGCGTGCTCCGCAGCGTCTGCGGCTCTCTGGCCGCGCCATTGAGATCAGACATATGTATCCCCCTTACGCATCAATAGACATAGCCGGTCTTTCTAGCGGGACCGCTCGGCCACCTCCACCAACGATCGCAGGCCACTCTCCAGGGCGGTAAGCTGTTCGTCGCTGAGGCGCTCCAGCCATCCTTCCAGCGTGTCACGGCCCCCATGACGCAGGCGCGAGACCAGTTCCTCACCCTGATGGCTGAGGGAGATCAGGGTCCGCCGCCGGTCAGCCGGGTCCTCCGTGCGCGCCGCCAGCCCGACCCGGACCAGCCGGTCGACCAGCAGACTGGCAGCCGGCTCGCCAATGCCCAGGATCTCGGCGAAGCGGCCCACCGGCATTCCGGGATGGCGCGCCAGCGTGAACAATCCTTTGATCTGGGCCATGGAGAGATCCAACTCCAGCCAAGCCGGCGTCGATGCCCCCTGGCTTGCCAGCGCCAACCGCTTGAACGCTTTCATCGTGGCCTGCACCTGCTCTGATCGCTCCACCCATCACCCTCCTCTTTCTCTCACCATGCTCTGTTTATCAGAAACATCCATAGGATAACCCGATTGGTTCTGGTTCGCAATAATAGTTTGGCCTGTCCAATCTATTTGGGGTAACCGATGGGAAACTACCCGCGGGCGATCGATCCGTAGTCCGACCGTGACGCCACACCCCTCCTTCCGCGCTGCCAGGAGTAGTCTTCCGCAGAGTATCGCCGATGGCGCGCAACAAGGTATAGTCAAAAGTGTAAGTCCATTACATAGGGAAGGAGCCCGCCAATCATCATGGAAAGCGTTCTGAAGTACGGCAAGAGCACCGTCACCCTGCGCATCCCGGACCACAACGTCGCCGGCGTGATTCTGCCCAAGGAACTGCCTGGCCTGGCCGACCCCCAGGCCGCTGTCGCCGCCGCACTGGCCCAGCCCACTGGCACCCCGCCCCTGCTGGAGCTGCTGAAAGCGAAGCGTCCGGCCAGGATCGCCGTTGTGGTGAATGATATCACCCGCCCGACCCCGTACAACGCCATGCTGCCGCCCCTGTTGGCCACCTTCGATGCCGCCGGCATCAAGCCGGAGCAGGTGTTGTTCGTGGTGGCTACCGGCATCCACCGGGGCCACACCGACCAGGAGAACCGGGAGATCTTCGGCGCCGAAGTGGTCGACCGCTATCGCTTCATCAGCCATGACTGCACCGGCGAGTTGGCCCAGATCGGCCGGCTCTCCGATGGCACCGACCTGGTGATCAACAAGGAAGTGGCCGAGGCCGACTTCATCATCACCACCGGCATGATCAACCTCCACTACTTCGCCGGTTACTCCGGCGGCCGCAAATCGATTCTGCCGGGCATCGCCGGCAAGTCCCTGATCAAACACAATCACAGCTACATGGCGCACCCGAAGGCGGGCATGGGCCGGTACAAGGATAATCCCGTCCATCACATCATGCTGGAGTCTGCCCGCATGGTCGGGGTCGACTTCATCCTGAACGTGGTGACCAACTTCCACCGGGAGGTGGTGCAGGTGGTGGCCGGCGACGTCGAGGCCGCCTGGCTGGAAGGCGTCCAGACCTGCGGCTCCATGTCGGTGGTCCCCCTTGCCGAGCAGGCCGATGTGGCAATCTGCTCCCCCGGTGGCTACCCGAAAGATCTTGACGTCTACCAGACCCAGAAGGCCATCGAAGGAGCCGACTACGCCGTGAAGCCCGGCGGCACCATCGTGGTGGTGGCCGAGTGCCGGGAAGGGCTGGGCGGCGAGGCCACCTTCGAAGAGTGGATGCGCGAAGCGAAGACGCTGGATGAGATCATCGAGCGGTTCAACCATCACTTCGAATTGGGCGGCCACAAGGCGTACGCCATGGCCAAGACCCTGAAGCAGAAGGAGGTCATCTTCGTCAGCAGCCTCGCCCCGGAGACGGTGAAGCTGCTCTTCTGCCGCCACGCCGCCACCCTGGAGGAGGCGATGGCCTATGTTGCGGCCAAGCACGGCCCCGACTACAAGGCTCTGATCCTGCCCCAGGCGGCCGTGGTGCTGCCGGTGGTGGGCGAACAGTAGCGAAGCGCAAAACGAGGCCGGAGGGTAGCCCCTCCGGCCTCGTTTTGTCGTTGAGTCCAGTCCTACTTATTCCCGAGGAGGTCCACCAGCTGCGTGACAACGGCACGACGGTCGCGCAGAGCCGCCAGCGCTACGTTGAGCGCTTGCTGGTTCTTGAAGAAGCCGCGGGCATCGCCCTCCTGCTTCACGAGGAACGCCGCCAGCCGCTCCAGGTGGCGCACATAGGTGGTACGTCCTGCGTCCCCGCCGTCCGGCATACCGGCTCCCGCGGCCAATCGTTGAGAGACCGCCTGAGCATTGGCGATCCACTCCTCCATCTTCAACCCGGTACCCTGCTGGAACATCCGCCGGACAATAGGCCGCACGATGGCATTCTGCTCGTTATACTCCCGGGCCATCGTGGCGAGGATGCCCTCCAACTCCCGGTTCAGGGCCAGGGCCTGCCCCGCGCCCCCGTATACGGCGCCGCTTTCGGCAGTCTGCACCGGCTTAGTTCCAGCCAGCGGCCCGGCGATCTCCGTCTCGATCGGGCACCCGTTGGCGTTCAGCCCCAGCTTCGCGAGGCCCATGGCGAACCCCAATTCCTCGCCGTGGAATTCCGGCGCATGCAGGATGGCGCCCACCAGTCCGGTGGCGGTCGCTTCAGGGGAGATCATCTGCGCCTGCAGCTGCGCCACGAAATCGTCCCGACTGACACCGAGCCTGGGCGCCAAGTGTGCCAGCGCACCGGAAAGTCCCGGGGTCTCCACCAGGCCCGGGCCGTAACAGAAGACCGAGACTCCGCTCTCCTCCCCGACTTCCTGGGCCAGGGATTGTGCCAGGGAGCGAAGTGCGACCTTCGAGGCCATGTAAGGGCCTATGTATGGCATGCCGTCAGCCGATTCCATGGTCACGACCACCCCGGATTTCCGGGCCAGCATCGACGGCAGAAAGGCCTTGATGCCCAAGAAGGCGCCCCTCAGGTTGACCGACATTACCCGGTCCCACTCCGCCGTGGCATGCTCCCACAGTGGGCCCACCGTGAACACGGTTGCGTTGTTGATCAGGATGTCGACCTTGTCGAAGGTCGCCAGCACCCGGTCCCGCAACCGGGCAATGCTCTCCTCGTCGGCCACGTCTGTCTCGATATACAACGCATGCCCGCCTTCGGCTGCGATCAGTTGCTCCGTCTCGCACCCGGTACTATGTAGTTCGGCGATGATCACCACTGCCCCCAGGTGCGCCAGCACCCGGGCCGTCTCCCGGCCGATCCCCCGGCCGGCGCCGGTTACAACAGCGACCTGTCCGTCCAACCGTGTCACGTCTCTACCTAGATCGATGATCATGTGCGATTCCGCCTTCCTGCCGGGAACCGGCGCATTCCTATTCGTGATCCGGCAGGACTCTCCTGCCACTGCCAGTGGTGGGCGATCATCAGGGCGTTGTGTGCGGCCCATCCGTCTGGTATGTTCAGATCAGTGGTCAAAACAACATAACGGGCGTGATCATATGAAGCGCTTCAACGAATGGCTGGGCGACCGAATCTCCCATGGCCTGTCCA
Organism: Mycobacterium leprae; assembly: GCA_050262655.1. Taxonomy (GTDB): domain Bacteria; phylum Bacillota; class Sulfobacillia; order Symbiobacteriales; family Symbiobacteriaceae; genus DASXVX01. The sequence continues at coordinate 8,655 of JBLNEM010000517.1, forward strand.
CGATGGCGGCGTTCTACATCGTTTCGGTGCTGGTACTGGTGCCGCTGGCCTGGCAACGGCCCCAGGGCCTGGTGGGGTGGATGCAGTACGCCATCAGCGTCTTCTTCCAGGGCGCCGCCCTTCCCGTCCTTGGCTATGTAGCCCGGGTGTCGGGCGAGAAGCAGGAGCGGCTCCTGAACGAGACCCACGATGCGGTCATGGAAGAGTTGAAGATCGTCAAGGTAGAACTGGAACTGGCGAAAGAGGAGCGGCAGGCGCTCAGGGAACTGGTCGAAGAACTGAAACAAGGCCACTAAGCCGAACCCCCGGGATGATACTCCCGGGGGTGTTCTTATCCATCTGAGATCTCCGGCCGCCGACGCGATCCTGTCCAAATCCTACTCATTCATCAACAATGTCACCTTCGTGCTAATTGACACGCTTCGGCAGACCGCCTTACGCTGTGAGTGAGGACTCACTCCTACCGGGAGATTCCCCACGACCGCCAGAGGAGGTGCTGCCTGATGCTCCGACGCGCCACATGGGCCTGCGTTCTGCTCTGCCTGCTCCTGGTGCTTGCCACCGCGCCACCGGCCTCCGCTACGACCACCCCTCCTGCTCCCACCGCCCCTGTCGCAGCCAAGCTCACCCTCACCGATGCCCTTTCCCTGGCTGAAGCGAATAATGCCGCCCTGCGCCAGGCTTACTACGCCGTCACCGCGGCCCGAGGCGCCCTGACAGCCGCCCCGGCCAATGCAGCCGCCCTCGCCCCCGCCGCTTCGCTCTATCTACGCATGCAGTACGGCATCGAGATTCCCGAGCAGGCCATCTCCCCCACGGCGGCCCGGCAGCAGGCGCAGATTACCTATGAACAAGCCGCCCTGCAGTATTACCAGGCCCGCCGCCAGGTCCGAATGGGTGTCTGCCAGGCCTATGCCGAGTGGCAGCGGGGCACCGCCCTGGTGGTGGCCCAGGAGAGCGCCCTGAAGCGGGCCGAGTCGCAGCGTGACCAGGTGCGGGTAGCCCTGGAACAGGGTGCGGTAGCCAGGCTCGACCTCCTGCAGGCCGAAGCGATGGTGGCCGGACAACAGGCCACCCTCGCCGGAGCCAGGGCCCTCGAAGCATCCGCCCGGGCCGCCCTGGCACAGGCCATCGGTCGCCCCATCGCCGATGGGGTCGTACCCGGCGAGCCCCTGGTCCGGTCGCAGGAGGTCAAGCTGACCGCCACGGTGGCAGAACTGATGGCCCGAGCCCTGACCAACCGGCCGGACCTGATCGATGCGAAGCTGTCGCTGGCCGCCCGCCGGTTGCAGGCTGGTCTGGCCACCGGCGGCCCATCGGCAGCTATGCTGCAACTGGAGGGATCGGCCGCCAGTTACGAGGCGGCAGTGGCCAAGGCCGAGGCCGAGGTGCGGCAGGCCCTCTGGGCCGCTCAGGCAGGCCTGTCCGAGTTGAAGGCCCGGGAAGCCGCCCTTGATCCTGCCCGTGAAGCGCTGCGCCTGGCCGAACTGCGCTACCAGGAAGGGCTGACGACCTACACCGAAGTGCAGGCCGCCTCGGCCCAACTCCTGCAGACCGAAGCGGCTCAGATCGAAAGCGCCGCCAAACTGACGCAGAGCCTCTACCGGTTGGCACAAGCCACCGGTGACCTCTAGGTGCGGGGAGGAGAGAAGCATGGAATCCACCCAGGAACGCATTGTGGCCGCCGCCCGCCGCCTCTTCGGCGAAAGCGGCTTTCACGGCACAACCACGGCCGAAATCGCCCGCACGGCCGGTATCGCCGAGGGCACCATCTACCGCTACTTCAAGGACAAGAAGGAACTGTTCATCGCCTCCGCCCGGCCCGTAATCGAAGAGGCGGTGCGCCGGGAGAAAGCCGCTGTGGTCAGCGGCTCCCCCCGGGAGGTGCTGAAGCGGCAGGTCGCTTCCCGCATCGACATCATCCGGGAGAACATGGACGTCTTCAACATCCTCTTCACCGAGGGGCCCCACCACCCGGAGATCGCCGGCATCCTGATCGAACTGGTCAGCAACAGCCTGACCCCCGGCGAGTGGGAGGCGTTTGCCCGCTCGAAGGCCGGTGCCCTGCAGCGGGCCTTCAACCCGTTGATCATGAACGTCGGCCTCACAGCGGCGATCTGGGCGATGCTGCTGGTCGGCCCCGCCTCCGAGCAGCTCTTTTCCGCCTGGCCCGTCCCGTTCCGGTATGCCAACCTGGAGTCCGACCTCGCCGATTTCGTCTGCGCCGCCATGTTGAGCGAGCAGGCAGAACATGGGGGGAAAGCCGATGCGTAAACTTCTGGCGCTGATGGTGGCGCTGCTCCTTCTTTCGCTTCAGGCCCCGGCTTTCGCAGGCCCCGCGCCACTCTCCCCGTTGCCCGAGCGTTCCCTCCTGGTCTCCGTGATCACCGAGCAGGGGCTGCCCCTGGAGGGAGCCGCGGTGCAGTTGTTGCTGCCCGGGCGCCCGGATTCCCACGTGCTGCGCACCAACAAGGCGGGGCAGGCGTTCTTCAGCCTGACCGACTCCTTCTCGTTCTGGGTGCGGGCCTGGGCCGAGGGCTACGCCATCGCCGAACGCTCCTACATTCCCGCCGGCGACGGTCCGGAATTGACCCTGAACCTGGTGCCCTACCGCACCGTGTTGACCGGGCTGGTCACCAACGAGCAGGGTCTGCCTGTAGCCCGAGCCCGGGTGACGGCCTGGTTGGACGGCCTGGGACTGCAGGGCGAAACGCGCTCGGACGACCAGGGTGTCTATCTCCTGGAAGGCCTCCAGGCGCGGGATGGCTATATGCTGCAGGTGGAGGCTGTCGACTTCCAGCCCTTCGTGCAGACCGGAGTGACCCTGGCCACGGGCGTCCGGAACCAGACCGACTTGGCCCTTACCCCGGCCACGGCCACGGTCACCGGTGAGGTGATCAACTCCCGCACCAAGGCGCCTGCCGCAGACGTGAAAGCCGAGCTGATCCTGAACGGCTGGGGTACGGTGGCCGAGACGAAGACCGATACATATGGCTACTTCCAGTTCACCGCCGGTCCCTGGAACCAGGACGGCTACCAGGTACGCCTCTCGGCGCCCGGTTTCGAGACGTACACCTCGGGCCTGTTTGCCCTGGACGCCGGGGCCTGGAACGACTTCAGCGGCACCAACCGCATTGCGCTGAACCCGCTCCATGCCCAGTTTGAAGGTTCGGTGCTCGACCAGAACGGCACGCCGCTGCCCAACACCCCTGTGGAACTGCAGCGTTCCGACCTGGGTACCGTGGCCACGGGAAGCACCGACGAGAAGGGCTTCTTCACCTTCCAGCAGCTCCCCGCCGGCACCTACCGGGTACGGGCCCTGCCGCTGGGCGATCGGGAGCAGGGGGCGACCGCCTGGCTGGCCCTGGTCGGCGGTGATCGGGCCAGTGCCGATGTCAGCGCCAACGATCCCGACAAGACCTCCTACGGCTCCTCCGCCATTGTGGGGACCGTACTCGATTACCTCGACAACCCGGTCAAGGACGCCCTGGTGGTGGCGGAGCGCGGCACGGACCGGGCCGAAGCCCGCACCGACGCGCAGGGCCGCTACCGCCTCAGTGTGCAGGCCAATATCGAGGACGGGGTCGACCCCGACACCAGCAGCGGCTACCATGTAACCGTTGCCAAAGAGGGCTTCATCCCCACCGATATTCAGCAGACCGCCGACGACGCCGCACCGCCCGCCTTTGTGGATGTGCGGTTCAAGGCGACCAACCGCGCCGATTTCACCCTTCAGCCTGCCCAATCCGAACTGGCCGGGCGTGTGCTGGATGATCACGGGCGACCGGTACGGGGAACCCCCGTCGCCCTGGTGCAGGAAGGTGCCGGCGAAGTGGCCCGTGTGGTGACCGATGCCGCCGGCCACTATCGCTTCACCGCTCTCCCGGTAGCCAGGCAGGCCCGCTACGTGCCGGTGGTGATCAGCGATCGTTACTTCCCCAGCTCCATCGCCCCCGGCGGCAACCTCGTGGCGCCCCTCTCGCTGAACCCCGGTACGGCCAGCACCCAGATCCTCACGGTCCGGCCGCGGCTGACCGAGATTCAGGGCATCGTGCGGGCCGGCAGCGACAAGCCGGCCAGCCTCGCCACCGTAACGGTGGTCGACCCCGCCCGGAAGATGGAGTGGACGGGCACCACGGCGACCAACGGCTCCTACCACATTGCCGTTCCGGCGTGGCCCGGCCGTCAGTACCTGGTGCGGGCGGCCGCCGAGAGAGCCGCCCAGGGCAGCCTGACCGCGGCGGTCAACCCCGCCGATAACCAGGCGGTTGTGGCCAACCTGTCGGTCGTGCCGACGGCTACCATCACGGGCATCCTCTATGGGCCCGATGGCAAGCCGGTCCCCAATGCCACCATTGCCCTCTGGTCAGAGAGTAAGGCCGAGCCGGTTGACTCGGTGCAGACCGATTCAGCGGGGATCTACCGCTTCGCCCATCTGACGCCGGGTCACCGCTATCAGGTCGCCTACCCGTCCGGCAACAATACCCTCAACAGCCTCGCCCCCGGTGAACCGGTGCTGACCCCCCTCTCCCTCCCGGCCGCCGGTGAAACCCTCTGGGCCGACCTCAGCACGGTGGTGCCGTCTGAAGCGCCCAGCGGGATGCAGGAGGTGACGCCATGAAAAAGCAGATCGCCATGCTGCTCCTGCTTCTGGCGTTCCTGCTCCCTGGTTGCACCGGCAAGACCGAGAAGCCGAAGATCCAGCCGATTCCGGTGACGGTGACCACCGTCCAGATGGGCCGTATTACCGCCACCAGCCCGGCCACCGGCCAGATTGAGCCCAAGCTGTCGGTCTACATCACCCCGAAAATCTCCGGCAAGGTGACCGCGGTCCTCCATGAGATGGGCGACGTGGTGAAGGCCGGCGATCTGCTGGTCGAGTTGGAGGAGAACGACGCCAGCAGCCAACTGACACAGGCCCGGGCCAATGTGACCCAGGCCGATGCGCAGCGGGCCGAGGCCGAGCGGCAGTTCAAGCGGCTCTCCGAGCTGCTGAAGGCCGGTGCGGTCAGCAAGCAGCAGGTGGAACAGGTTGAGACGCAGCTCTCGCTGGCCGAAGCGGCGCTCTCCGCCGCCCGGGCGACCCTGGCCATGGCCGAAACCAACTATCAGCGCACCCGCGTCACCGCCCCGGCCGACGGCACCCTGGCCGCCCGGCAGGTGGACGCCGGCAGCGTGGTCGGCACCAGTACGCTCCTCTTCCAACTGGTAGACCTCTCCACCGTGATCGTCCGGACCGGCCTGGCCGAAAACGATGTGAACCTGGTCCAGGCCGGTGGTACCGTCACGGTTCACGTGTCGGCGCTGAACCGTGACTTCACCGGCACCGTGGAGGCAATCAGCCCCAGCATGGATCGCCAGACCAAGCTCTACCCGGTGAAAGTGACCCTGCCCAACCCCGACGGCGTGCTGAAGGGCGGCATGTACGCCGAGGTGAGGTTCACCGCCCGCCAGGTGGACGGCCTGATCCTGCCGGTGGCTGCCGTGGTGACCAAAGGCGGCCAGAGCTACGTCTTCCGGGTGGAGGGCGGCCAGGCCCACCAGCAGGTCGTGAAGGTGACCGTCACGGCCGGCGAGCAGGTAGCGGTAGAAGGGATCAAGGAAGGCGATCAGGTGGTCGTTGAAGGGCAGAACCGGCTCTTCGACGGCGCCCCGGTGAAGGTGGGAGGCGAAAGCCGGTGAACTTTGCGGGCTTCTCCCTCAAGCACCCAGTTCCCACCATCGTCATCTACCTCTTCCTGGCCGTCATTGGCATGGTCTCGCTCTCCCGGCTGCAGATGGATCTCTACCCCGCCATGGAGTATCCGCTGGCGGTAGTCGCCACGCAATATGAAGGCGCCGGCCCGCAGGAAGTGGAGTCACTGGTCTCCAGCCCTCTGGAGGAGGTGCTGGGCTCCATCGGCGGCGTCACCAACCTCCGCTCCGTCAACAACGAAGGCCAATCCCTGGTGCTGGTCCAGTTCGACTGGGGCACCGACATGGATCAGGCGACCCTCTCCATCCGGGAGAAGGTTGACCAGGTGAAGGGCTACTTCCCGGACGGCGTGAAGGCGCCCATGGTCTTCAAAATCGACCCGTCCGCGCTGCCGGTGCTCACCATTGCCCTCTCCGGCGATGTGAGCCAGGCCGAACTGAAGCAGATCGCCGACGAAACCTTCAAGCCCCGCCTGGAACGCCTGGACGGCGTCGCCTCCCTCTCCGTCATGGGGGGCACCGAGCGGGAGATCCAGGTGATCGTGGATCCGCGGCGGCTCCAGACCGCCGGCCTCTCCATCAACCAGGTGGCACAGGCCCTGCGCTACGAGAACCTGAACCTGCCGGGCGGCGAAGTAAGGGAAGGCCCGGTGGACCTGCTGGTCCGCAGCGTCGGGCAGTTCAGTTCGATCGATGAGATCAAGGAGCTGCGCCTCGGCCCTGTCCGGCTGGGCGACGTAGCCGAAGTGAAGGACACTTACGCCGACTTGACCAGCAAGGTCTGGCTGAATGGCCAGGCAGCCGTCGGCATGGACGTGCAGAAGCAGACCGGCGCCAATCCGGTCTCGGTCGCCCGGGCGGTCAAGGCGCAGCTGGCTGAGATCAACAAGGAACTGCCGCCGGGCGTCCAGGCCACGGTGCTCATGGACCAGTCCAAAATGGTGGAGAACTCGATCCGATCCATCGTGGACTCCGGCTGGCAGGGCGGCCTGCTAGCGGTGCTGGTGCTCTGGCTCTTCCTCCGCCATTTCCGCTCGACCCTCACCGTCGCTCTGGCCATCCCGATCTCCGTGATCGCAACCTTCTTCCCCCTCTTCCTGCACGGCGTCACACTGAACATGCTCTCCATGGGCGGCCTCTCCCTGGGTGTCGGCATGATGGTGGATGCGGCCATCGTGGTGTTGGACAACATCTACCGACACCGTCAGGAGTTGGGCGAAAGCCTGGACGTCGCCGCCGTGGAGGGGACCAAAGAGGTGACCCTGGCGGTCTCGGCCTCCACCCTGACCAACGTGGTGGTCTTCCTGCCGGTGATCTGGATCAACGGCATCGCCCAGCAGTACTTCCGGGAGCTCTCGCTCTCGGTGACGTACTCGCTCCTCTGCTCGATGATCGTCTCCTTCACCCTGGTGCCCTTGATGGCCAGGGCGCTTCTCCGGGAGCGCAAGGGTCCGGCGAGGCCCCCCAGCAAACTCTACCTGTGGCTGGGGGTCAAACTGGATGGGTTGAACTCCTTCTATGGCCGGGTGCTGGACTGGGCCCTGGGCCACAGACTCCAGGTGGTGGCGATCGGTGTCGCCGCCATGGCCGGTGCGGTTGCGGTCTACTTCGGACTGGGCTTCGAGTTCATGCCGAAGCTGGATACCGGCGAGTTCCGGGTGGAAGTCCGCATGCCGCCGGGCACCCGCATGACGGAGACCGAGAAGGCCGTCCAGGCCGCGGCTAAGGTGGTGCAGGCGCTGCCGGAGGCGCAGAAGACCTACGCGGCCGTCGGCTCCAGCGGCGAGGTCTTCGCCACCAGCGGCGGCCCGAACCAGGGCTATGTGGTGGGCATGCTCGCCCCGCGCACCGCGCGGAAGCGGAGCCTGAACGAGATCATGGAATCGGTGCGCACGGCGATTCAGATCCCGGACGCCCGGGTCACCGTCAGCATGAGCGGCTTCCTGGATCCCGGCGGGGTGCCGGTTGAAGTGATGATCAAGGGTGAGGATCAGGGCGTGCTCCAGCAGCTGGCCGACGAGGTCGGCCGCCAGATCGAGCAGGTCCCGGGCACCCGGGAGATCGACACCTCGGTCGCCGATGCGCTGCCGGAGGTCCAGGTGAAGGTAGACCGGGCACGGGCCGCAGCCTACTACCTGAGCCCCAGCACGATTGCCATGGCTGTGCAGAATGCCGTCAAGGGCCAGGATGTCTCCAAGTACCGCCAGGGCGGCAAGGAGTACGACATCAAGCTCCAGGCGACGCCCGAAGCCCGCCAGGATATGGCAGCCCTCTCGGCACTGCCGATCGCCACACCGGCCGGGCAGGCGGTGCCGCTCTCCGCGGTGGCCACCCTGATCCGGGGGAACGGCCCCACCATGGTGGAACGGGAGGACCAGTCCCGAGTAGTCCGTGTGACATCCGAACTCTACCAGCGGGACATGGGCAGCGTCACGAACGACATCAAGGAGCGCCTGAGCAAACTGCCGCTGCCGGAGGGCTACTCGATCGAATATGGCGGCGAAGATGCCCAGTTCTCCGACGCCATCGGCGGCCTGACCAAGTCGCTGCTCTTCTCGATCGCCCTGGTCTACCTGGTGATGGCCGCCCAGTTCGAGTCCTTCTTCCACCCGATCGTAATCATGCTGACGGTGCCGCTCTCCTTCGTGGGCGCCGTGGGCGGTCTGGTGCTGACCGGCCGCTCCATGGACGTCTCGGGCATGATCGGCATCATCATGCTGGTGGGCATCGTGGTGAACAACGCGATCGTGCTGATCGACTTCATCAACCAGCTCCGGGCCCGGGGCCACTCCCGGGAGGAGGCGATCCGCATCGCCGGCCCGCTCCGCCTGCGCCCGGTGCTGATGACGACCCTCACCACACTGCTGGGCCTGTTGCCGCTGACGCTGGCCATGGGCGAGGGCTCCGAACTGGAGGCCCCGCTGGCCACAGTGGTGATGGGCGGTCTCACGGTCAGCACCGTGCTGACGTTGATCGTGATCCCGGTAGTCTATCTCTTCCTGGATGACCTCTCCCAGTGGCTGATGCGCAAGTTCAGCGCTCGGGAATGAGGGGCGTAATAAAACCTGCGGCCGCCGTTCGTTTACGGCGGCCGCTCTGCTGTTTCTGAGCCACAAATTCTCCTAGTCAGTCACTGTACCCTTTTATATCGCACTGCGATATAATTGGTCCCACTGCATGCGCCTGACAGGGGGAGAACCAATGTCCGATACCACACGCATGGCGCCGCCTACCGGGGGGCTGGGGCCGGAGTCGGTCACCAAGGCGGACTACGTGCGCCTGGCCCGCTTCCGGTCGGCCCTGCGCCAGTTCATGCGGTTCAGTGAACTGAGGGCCAGGGCTGCGGGGCTGACGCCGCAGCAGCACCAGATGATGCTGGCGATCAAGGGCCGGCCCGACCGGGACTGGGCCACCGTGGGCGAGTTGGCCGAGGTGCTCCAGGTCAACCACAACGCAGCGGTTGGGTTGGTGCGTCGGGCGGAAGAGGCGGGTCTGGTGACCCGCACGCCGCACCCGGCAGACCGGCGGAGTGTCTGCGTGGGCCTCACCCCGAAGGGCGAGGCGATGCTGGCGGCGCTGTCGGCAGAGCACAAGCAAGAACTGGATCGCCTGATCCCCGCCTTCGCCGACCTGCTTGAACTGGACTGAGCCCCGTACAATCTGCTCCCAGGAGTGATCTAGCCCATGTCACGGATCTCCTTCCGGCGCGTCCTTCCCCTCTCGGCCCTGCTGGGAGTGGGAGTCGGCCTCTTCGGCACACTCTTCTATCTGGTATGGCATCTGCTTCAGGACTGGCTCTGGGAAGGACTGCCCAATCCGCTGGACCGGATCTGGGTCAGCGGCGCCCTGGGCCTCGTGATCGGGCTGGTCATCATGCGGCTTGGCGATCCGGGCACCATGGCGGACATCATTCATCACTTTCATCACAAGGGCAAGCTGCCCGCCGCCGATAACGTCCCGATCATCCCCATCTCCCTGATCGGCCTCGTAGGCGGCTCCAGTGCCGGTCCCGAGGGCGTTCTCACCCAGGTTTGCGGCTCCATGGGCTCGTGGGTAGCGGAACGTTTCGGCGCCCGGGAGCTGACCCGGATTCTCACCCAGGCCGGGATGGGCGCCGGCTTCGGCGCCTTCCTGGGGGCACCGGTCGGCGGCGCCCTCCTCTGGTTGGAGATGCCCCACAAGAAGGGC
>JBLNEM010000518.1:0-5081 GCA_050262655.1 Mycobacterium leprae
TTCGGCGGGCTGATGCCGCTGGGCATGATCTTCCTCTTCAAGTACGCCGGCATGAACATCACGCCGCACGCTGCGATCTTCCTGCTCGGCGGCAACCTGACCACCGCGGTGGTCTTTGGCCCGACCATGATGCTGATCAACAAGATCGGCTGGGGCAAGGAGAGCCACGCCTTCGACTACTGGGCCGCGCTGCCCATCGCCAAGCTTACACTGGTATTGGCCTTCGTCTCCGTCTCCCTGATCTTCGCCCTTCCTGGCGTGCTCACCGTCTTCCTGGCCGGCTGCGCCCTGCTGGGCGTCTCCCCGGCTGGCGGGGTGTGGCTGATCCCCCTGGTGCCGCTGGGCTCCCTCTCCCTCAGTGGCCTTGGCGCCTTCCTGGGGGCGTATGCCAAGGATGCCCAGGCAGCGAACAGCTACTCGAACGTCGTGATGGCGGTGGTAATCTTCCTCTCCCCCATGATGATGCCTCAGGAAGCCATGCCGCTGCCCCTCCGACTCTTCTCTTACCTCATGCCCACCACGTATGTAGCCAACAGCTTCCGGGCTGTGCTGGCCGGACAGTTCGGTCCCGGCCTGGGGATCGACATCCTCCTGCTCACCCTCTTCACCGCCGCCTTCCTGTTCCTGGTGCACCGCAAACTGGACTGGCGGGCGAATTAAAAAAGAAAAAGAGACCGCATACCCAGGTGCCAAATCCGCGTAATCCGCGTAATCCGCGGCAAAAAACCAAAAAGCCCGCGCCCAGGCAAAGAAGAAGCACCCCAGCACATTGGGGTGCTTCTTTCACACTGCACCTTAGACCAGCTTCTTCCGCAGCCAGCTCGACAGGTAGTCGATGCAGGAGACCACGACGATGATGCCGATCAGGATGATGCCCACCCGGCCCCAGGCGTGGGACTGAATGGCGAAGATCAGCGGAGCGCCGATACCGCCGGCGCCGACGATGCCCAGCACCGCTGCCGCACGGGAGTTGACCTCAAACCGGTAGATCGCCGCCGAGGCGAATTCGGGCATCACCTGCGGGATGATCGCGAACCAGACCTGCTGGATCCGGTTGGCGCCGGTGGAGACCAACGCTTCCGTGGGACCACGGTCGATGGCTTCTACCGCCTCGCTGTACAGCTTGCCGAGCATGCCGATCGAGTGGAAGCCCATGGCCAGGATGCCGGCCAGCGGGCCGGGACCGACACCCTTGATGAAGATGATCGCCAGAATGACCTCGGGGAAGACCCGGATGAAATCCAGCAGGAACTTCCCCAGCGTCGACGCCTTCTTCGCCGTATTGCGGGCCGCCAGAAAACCGAAGGGAATGGCCAGCACCGAGGCCAGCATGGTGCCGAGAATGGCCATTTGAATCGTCTCGAGCAGCTTGCCCACCAGGTCCGGCCAGTAGGACCATTCGGCCCCGACGAACATGAGCCGGAAAATCGTGACTGTCTGGGGGAGCGTTTCGCGAAGGCTGGTGCCGTGCGTCTCCAAACCTGCACCCGCCCAGATGATGAGCGCTGCAGTCACCAGCAGCCAGAACGGAGTCTGGATTTTGCGCCATGCCGACGTCATATCAACCGCTCCCTCAGCTTGGTACTCACGAAGTCAACCAGCAGAACCGCCACCAGCAGCACCACCACGATCGCACCCACGTTGTGGATCTGCCCGAGGTTCAGGTCGGTCATCAGCAGCTGGCCGATGCCGCCGGCGCCCACGAGACCCAGGACCGTAGAGGCACGGACGTTCACTTCCAACACGTAAAGCGTGTAGGAGATGTACTGTGGCAGTACCTGAGGCAACACGCCATAGCGAATCTGCTGAAGCCGGTTGGCGCCGCAGGCCTGCATCGCCTCCAGCGGCCCCACGTCGATCGCTTCAATCGACTCCGAAGCCAGCTTCGCAATCAGGGCAAAGGAGAAGATCCCCAACGCCAGCACGGCCGGCAATGCGCCGAGCCCCAGGGCGCCGGTCAGCACGGCGGCCAGCACCAGGTCCGGAATGGTGCGGATCAGGTTCATGATCGTCCGGAAGGTGTAGTAGACCGCTTTGGACTTGACCATGTTCCGGGCGCTCAACAGGCTGAACGGAATGGCCAGCAGGGCGCCGATGGCCGAGCCCAGGATCGCCATCCGGAAGGTATCCTTCAGGGGATCCCACACCTTCGCCGTGTAGGCGAAGTAGTCGGGCCACAGGCTGCTGTTGTACCAGTAGAGGGTCTCTTCGTTGTCGCAGACCCGGCTTACCTTTGCGGCATCGGGTTTCGCCAGAGGGTCGTCGGTGCCCCACACGGTGTTGGCGTCGTCGCAGTTGTTGATGCGAGTAAACGGCCCCATGCGGATCACCAGGTCGCTCATCTGCGCCCAGGTATCGCCTGAGGTGAACTGCCCCATGTTAATGTTCAGGGACTGGGCGGACCAGAAATAGATCAACACGACGATGGCAGCGATCAGCAGGCCCTTCAGGCTCCGCCCCCGCCCCCGCGGATCGCCCTTCTTCACGACAGGGCTGCTCATGCCTCATCCCCCCGGAGGTCGGTGGGCTTAATCTTCCGCCCGTAAATCTCCTCGAAGGTCTGCTCGGTGACGCCGGCCACCGGACCGTCGAAGACCACTTCGCCGCCGCGCATGCCGATAATCCGGTCGGCATACTCCATGGCCATGTCGATGTAGTGCAAGTTCACCAGGGTGGTAATCTTGTCTTCGCGGTTGATCCGCTTCAGGTCGCGCAGCACCTCGTGGGAGGTAGGGGGATCCAGGGAGGCAACGGGCTCGTCGGCCAGGATGATCTTCGGTTCCTGGCAGAGGGCCCGGGCAATGGATACCCGCTGCTGCTGGCCACCGGAGAGCGCATCGGCCCGCCGATAGATCTTCTCCTCCAGGCCCACGCGGGTGAGGGCCCGCTTGGCCATCTCCACATCCGAGGCCGGGAAGAGACCAAGCAGAGAGCGAAGGGTGCCGGTGTGGCCCAACCGTCCGGCCAGGGTGTTCTGAAGCACGGAGGAGCGCTTCACCAGATTATAGTTCTGAAAGATCATGCCAACCTTGGTCCGCCAGCGGCGCAGGTCGGCATCCTTCATTTTGGTGATATCCTGCCCGTCGACCAGCAGCTCGCCCTGGGTTGGCTCGACCAGCCGGTTCAGGCAGCGGATCAGGGTGGACTTGCCGGCGCCGGATAGACCGACCACCACCACGAACTCGCCATCATTGATTTTGAGGTTTACGTCTTTTAAGGCCTTGGTCCCGTCCGGGAAGGTCTTACTAATGCCCTTGTACTCAATCATGAGCCGCCACACCCCTTGCGATTAGTGCGCCCCGTGACCGCCTTGGTCACGGGGCGCCCTCTCTACTCGAACAGACCCGTCTCTGTGTGCGGGAGACTACTTCTTCTTCTGCAGCTCGGCCTTCAGGTCGATGTTCATCGCCTTGGCGGTGCTGCGGACCACGTCGTAGTCCGCATCCTTACTGGCAGCGAAGCCGTCGATGGTGTAGAGGTCCTTCAGGACCTTCTTGCCGTCGTCGGTGGAAGCATACTTCAGGAAGGCGTCGGTGATCTTCTGCACGAGGTCGGCCGGCAGGTCCTTGCGGACGGAGATGCCGTCGTTGGGGATCCAGTCGGTGTAAGCAACCGGCACCAGCTTGGTCATGACATCCGGGAAATCCTTGCTCAGAAGGGTGCGGGCGTCTTCAAAGGACCAGGCAGCGTCAACAGTCTTGTTGTAGACGCTCTTCACAGAGGTGTCGTGGCCGCCGGCCATGATCACCTTGGAGAAGAACTTGCCTTCCTGCGGATCAACGCCGGAGTTGGTCATGTAGAAAGCCGGGAAGAGATAGCCGGAGGTGGAACCCGGATCGACGAAGGCCAGCTTCTTGCCCTTCAGGGCGTTGAAGGTAGCGGTGCACTTGGGATCAGCCTTCTGGTCGCAAACCGGAATCTTGTCCTCGGCACGGGTGGTCAACTGGGCACGATACTGATAGTTGCCGTTGCGGACAGACTTCAGGATCGTGACAGTGCCGTAGTTGCTGTGAGCCAGGACGTAGCTGAAAGCGTTCAGGAAGCCGATATCAACCTGCTTGGAGCCCATGCCTTCCACGACCGCCGCGAAGTTGGTGCCCGTGTAGGTCGTGACGGGAATGCCCAGTTCCTTGGACAGGAAATCGCTCATCGGCTTGACCTTGTCGCTGATTGCAGCCGCATCCTGCGACGGGACGAAACCGACGGTCAGCTTCTCAATCTTGGGAGCCGCCGGCTTGGTATCAGCCGCCTTGCTGTCCGCCTTGGTGCTCGGCTGGCTGCTGCAGCCTGCGATCACGAGAAGGCTCAGGGCCATGACTCCAGCCAGAAACCGTTTCATAACTTCCGCTACCTCCAGTACCTGTATAGAAACCACGAAAGATTGCACGCGGTCTCGCCGCGCAGTGGAGATTTTTCGTCACGGGATGCCTATTCCCTGCATGGTAAAGAAAAATACGATGTCAAAACAGATGGTGGCTATGTTCTTCCCATTCTGCACCTTTTGCATTGATGGATGGCTCTTCCGTTTCATCCATTCGCCTTGAGGCGAGTGGGTTTGTGATATACTGCACAAAGCATGGTGCCAGCCTCCTGGCACAGCGTTACTTCTTGGATCAGCAAAACTTCGCCTGGGGGGTTGCAACGCGTGCCTGATACGGAGCTTTATGACATGATCGTGGTTGGAGCCGGACCTGCCGGGCTGTTTGGGGTCTTCTACGCCGGAATGCGAAACCTGAAGACCAAAGTGATTGAGGCTTTGCCCGAAGTGGGCGGACAGTTGACTGCCCTGTATCCGGAAAAGGCCATTTACGATGTGGCCGGCTTCCCGGCGGTAACGGCCAAGCGACTGGCCGAATACTGCAAGGCCCAGGCTGACCGCAGCAACCCGGGCGCCACCTATGTGTTCAACCAGCGGGTGGAAGCGCTGCACAAGCAGGCAGATGGCCAGTTCGAACTGGTAACCGATACCGGCGAGCGACACTATGCGCGCTCGGTCCTGCTGACGGCGGGCATTGGCGCCTTCGAACCCAACCGGATTCCGAATGAGTCGGCCCGGGCCTACGAGAACAAAGGCGTCTTCT
>JBLNEM010000519.1:0-35382 GCA_050262655.1 Mycobacterium leprae
GGAGTCTCGGATAACACGATCTTCCAGGCCGAAGGTGCTCTGGGTGCGCGTGAGCTGATCAAGGGTCGGGTGCTGAACACTGCGCCGGAAGGCGTCACGGAGACGGCGTCGGCCATTGCCGAAGCCACTGGCGCCGAACTGGTGCAGGTGGTTGGCCGCAACTTCCTGCTATACCGCCGGAACGAGGATGAGCCCCGGATCGAACTGCCGTAGCAGCGGGAGTGAACATCCATGCCGTATGTGGGCATCCTGGGAGGGACGTTCGATCCCATTCATCTGGGCCATTTGGCTGTAGCGGAGGGCGCCATGCATCTGGCTGGTCTGGACAAGGTGATCTTCCTACCCAACCGGCAGCCGCCACATAAGCCCGGGATTCGCATTTCCCCGGCGGAGCATCGGGCGGCCATGGTGCAACTAGCGATCGCCGACAACCCACGCTTCGCGTACTCTGACCTCGAACTGAAGCGAGAGGGCCCTTCATACACGGTGGATACGATTCGTGCTGTCCAGGCAGAGCATCCGGACTGGCGCACGGCCTTCGTTGTTGGCATGGACAGCCTGGTGGAGATTCAGACATGGCACGAGTACGCCGCACTCCTCTCCCTGACCGATCTGCTGGTGGTGGGGCGGCCGGGATACTCGGCCGAACAACGGGATGCCGCTCTGGCAGCCCTGGGCCCGGAACTCAGCAAGCGAATTCGGGTCCTGGAGATTCCGGGCGTAGCAGTCGCTTCCCATAACCTCAGGCGCCTTGCAGCGGAAGGATATCCGCTTAGGTATCTGGTCCCCGCTGTGGTTGAGCGGTACATTCAGGAGCAGAAGCTATTTGTTTGAAATGAGCCGGGCCGGGCACGGCCCGGCTTTCATTACAGGCGAAACGGACAAGAACGTCTATACGTCTATAGAGCAAAGGCTGAACGGAGGGGCTGAAGTGAACCGTTGGAGCGAACTGGAGGCCACCCTGGCTAGACAGATCGGCGGGGAGCGGCTTGCTCACACCTACCGAGTTTTGGATACAGCAAGAGCATTGAGCCGACAGGTCGGAGCACCGGTCGAAAAGGCCGAGGTGGCTGCGCTGATGCATGACTATGCCAAGCACATGTCCGGCGAAGAACTCCTTGCCATTGCCCGCCGTCATGGCCTGATCATTGATCCAGTGGAGGAATCCCAGCCGCAACTGCTCCACGGGGCCGTCGCCGCCCAACTGCTGGCAGAGCAAGGATTGGTCACTGACCGGGAAGTGTTGGACGCGATTCGCTGGCATTCCACCGGCCGTGCCGGGATGAACCTTCTCGAGAGAGTGATCTGGCTGGCCGATTATATCGAACCCGGCCGTAAGTTCCCCGGGGTCGATCTGGTTCGCTCCACTGCCCGCCAGGATATCGATCGGGCCCTGCTCATGGCGCTGGACAACACGATCACCTTCGTCATCAGCAGGGGCTGGTTGTTGCATCTGTCCTCCGTGCATGCGCGGAACTGGTTGTTGTCCGAGATGTCCAAGTAGCCGCGGCCACTGAAGGGGAGGGCTCACCGATGGCCATGCGTCAATCCGAGATGCTTCGGCCCCAGGCGTTTCGACGTCGCCGGAAGCGGCGCCGCACGCTGACCTTCCTCGTCATGGCGATGGCACTGCTAATCATCGGCGGCGCTGTCGGTATAGCGATTGCCTTACACCATACGGTGCAACAGATTACCGTTCCCGTTTCGGCGGACGTGATCCCTGAAGCTCGGCCCGTGCCCGTTCAGCCGGGTCAGCGGGTTAACATCCTGGTGCTGGGCCTGGACGAAGATCGGTTGCGTTCCGACACGATGCTGCTGGTCTCGGTGGATCAAGAAGCCCGTAAAGTGGGGGTGCTTCAGATCCCGCGTGATACGCGGACCCTTCTGGCAGGCAAGGGGGCCATCGGCAAGATCAACGCCGCCTACGCCTATGGCGTGGGAGACAAGCAGTTTCCGGCCAACCTCCGGGCGCTGAAAACCGTGGAGAGTCTGCTGTCGGTCCCGGTTCACTATACAGTGGTCATTGATCCGGCGGGCTTCCGGAAGACCATTGATGCCATCGGCGGCGTCCCTGTGAACATCACCCGGAAAATGGATTACGATGATCCCGTCCAGAACCTGCACATTCATTTCATGCCGGGGCCCCAGAAATTGCTTGGCAAACAGGCACTTGAATTTGTGCGCTGGCGCCACAACAATGATGGCACGGGCTACCCCGATCAAGACCTGGGACGCATTCGAGCACAGCAGCAGTTCCTGAACAACTTGTTGGACGAGCTGTTGAAGCCAGCCAACCTGCCGCGGCTGCCGGGGCAGATCGCGACGATGAGCGTTTACGTGCAGACCACCATGGAGCCATCCCGCCTGGGGGCGATGGCTCAACTGGCAACCAAGGTCAACCGGCAGGACATTGAGTTTGCTACGTTACCAGGCACCGATGGTTTCCTGCCGGATCAGGTCACGGGGCAGCGGGTCAGCTACTATTTGCCGGATCCGGAGGCAACTCATCGGCTGGTGGATCGACTGATCGGGGGCATTGATCCCATAGAGGCGGCGCAGGTCAGGGTGGAGTTGGTCGGTGGAACACAATCGCTCCCTGTGGTGTCGGAGATGGCCACTCGCCTGTCAGCCGACGGGTTCCTGGTCACTTCCGTCTCCTCGGCACAGGAACCGCCGGCCACCACCCACATTGTTGCTAGCCGTGACGACGCGACAAGTCAGTTGGTGGGGCGGGCATTACTGCTGCAAGGGGTTACTGCGGAGATTATTGTTCAGCCTTCAGCGTCGGCAGATATACAAATCGTTCTTGGCCGTGATATGACGGCTCGTTGAGGAGGAACTTGAGCGTAAAGATGGAATACAATATTGTGGGAGAAGTCAGAAACGACGAACGAAAGGGGACAGCCGGATTGGTAGAATCCGCCCAAGTGGCTCGCATGGCCGCCTTGACCGCGGATGATCGGAAGGCCAAGGAGGTCCGGCTGCTGGATATCCGCTCCATCAGCACCATTACGGATTACTTTGTCCTCTGCTCGGGCACCAACACGACTCATGTCCGGGCGATCGCCGACCACATTGAGGAGAAAGTGACCGCTCTTGGTATGCCACTGCACCATATGGAGGGTTATCAGAACGGAAGGTGGATTCTCCTGGATTTCGGCGGCATCGTGGTCCACGTAATGCATGAAGAGGAACGTCAGTTTTATAACCTCGACCGGCTCTGGGGCGATGCACTGCTACTCGAGGTTTCCATGCCAAGGTCCGAGGCGGGCTAGTTCAAGCATATAGGAGGAGCCCCGGACGGGTGGGACCGCCCGGGGCTCTTATTGGTGTCAAGCGGCGCCTGAGGCGGCTAATCGCGGAAGGCAACACCATTTCTGGCTTAAAGTATTACTGGCGGCTTCTATCTGAGGGAGGGCCGTCTTGACGTTAAAGGTTCGTTTTCGGTATACTTGGTATTGTGCAAGGCGAAAATGCATACAGGGTGTCGAGGGAATCCACCGGGGTGCGGCCCCGGTTCTTTGTGCATCTGTAATGTAAATATTACACAGTGTTGGCACAAAAAGTTTAGTTCTATACTCGCAACCCATCCATTCGTGTCGGATTTGTCTGAGCCTCTTATGCCCAGAACATCAAGGGGGGAGATTCGTTGCCAGGAAAGCAGCAGCAGCGCAAGAAGAGACAGTCAGCTCGTCTCGGGCGGGTGCTACTGGGGTTGGTTGGCCTGCTTGCCGTCCTCTTGTTGGGCGGGGCGGTCCTGACCGGCTGCAACATTGCCACGTCTGCCCCGGATGTAACGAACATACAGCAGAACAGTAGTACGGTTATTTACGATCGAAACGGCAAGGAAGCGTACCGGCTCTTTGATGGGGAGAACCGCACGAAGGTGCAGTTGAGCCAGGTTCCGGCTCATGTGGTGGACGCGTTCATCGCGATTGAGGACCCTAACTTCTATAGTCACCATGGCATCGACCCGCGGGGGCTGGCACGTGCAGTATTCCGCAGCTCGCTGTATTACCTGCATTTGCCGGGTGGTCAGTTGGAGGGAGGCTCCACCATCACCCAGCAGCTGGCCCGTGATGCCTTCCTGACTCAGGAAGTGACGATGAAGCGTAAGCTCCAGGAAGCATGGGTGGCCATTCAGCTTGAGCGGAAATACACCAAGAACGAGATCCTGGAGATGTATCTCAACCAGATCTATTTTGGTCACGGTGCATACGGCATTGAGGCAGCCGCCAATACCTTCTTTGGTAAGGATGTCACCCAGTTGACCGACGCCGAAGGGGCACAGCTGGCTGGCATGATCAATGGCCCCAGCTATTTCGACCCTTACGAGCATCCGCGGGACTCCATCGACCGCCGAAACCTGGTCCTGGACGCCATGCTGAAGGAGAACTTTCTGGACCAGGCAGCCTATCAGAAGGCGCTGGCGGAGCAGCCGAAGCTGAGCAGCAAACAGGTAGCGGATAACTCCAGCTACTTTACCGACTACGTGATTAACATTCTGGACAGCTCGAAGCCCGGGCTGGCGGCCAGATACGGCCTGAAGCTTGGCGATATTGGCAGTGTGGCCAAGGCAGGGCTGAAGGTCTACACCACGCTCGACCCCAAGCTGCAAAAGTTGGCCGAGCAGGCTGTCAGTGATCAGATGACCGCAGCAGACAAGCGGTACGGCAACCAGTATAAGGAGCCGCGCCAGGCGGCTATGGTGGTGATGAACCCTCATACCGGCGAGGTGCTGGCGATGGTCGGCGGACGCGACCGCACGACTGCGCTGGGCTTCAACCGGGCGACGGATGCTAATCGACAGCCGGGCTCTTCCATCAAGCCTCTGGTGGTCTACGTGCCAGCTCTGGCCAAGGGGCTCAGCCCCGCCACCATTTTGGACGATGCGCCGGTCATGTTGACGCCGGACGGCAAGGATGTCTGGCCGCAGAACTACGATTTCAAGTTCCTCGGTCTGAAGTCGATGCGGTATGGCGTGGAACAGTCGCTAAATCCGGTGGCGATCCGGGCGATGATGGCGGCCGGTGGCCCCAGTGTGGGGCTCCAGTATGCGCAGAAATTCGGCCTCACCAGTATCGGCAAGGAAGACGAGAACCTGGCGCTTGCCCTCGGCGGCATTACCCAGGGTGTTTCCGTGCTGGATATGGCGGACGCATACAGCGGTATCGCCAACATGGGCACGCGCGTCGACCCGGTTGTCATCAGCAAGATCGTGGATGCCAGCGGCAACACGATTTTTGAGAGCCATCCGACCAAGCAGCAAGTGGCGTCGGCCGCTGTTGACTACTTGATGGTCGACATGATGAAAGGCGTTATTCAGAGGGGTACAGCCTACGGCTACACCATGGGCTTCAAAGGCTGGCCTGCCGCCGGCAAGACAGGTACCACCGAGAACAATCGGGACGGTTGGTTCATTGGGTTTACGCCGGATCTGGTAGCCGCCGTCTGGAACGGCTATGACACGCCGACCAATACGTTGCCCTACACGGGCGCCTTTGTGCCGGTTCAGATTTGGAACCAGTTCATGACGCAGGCGGTGACCACCAAACCGACCGATTGGGCACGTCCTGCCGATGTGGTTACCGCTCCGATTTGTAAGTTGACAGGCATGACGCCTAATGAACTTTGTCCCAAGGACCAGGTTGGCACGGAGCTCTTCGTGCAGGGTACCCAGCCGACCTCACCGGGCGATATGCTCGTCAAGGCCAAGGCAGTTGCTGAGGCGGTGCCGACACCGGACAAGAAGTCGACCTACACCCAGTGGCAGATCTGGCAGCCGGGCTGTCTGGGTACGCCGGTTGAACGCATTTTCATCCGGCGTCCGGACCAGCCGGCGAAGCACCCGACGGATCCGCTGAACCCAAAATACGTGCCGCAGGACAGCCAGAACGACCTGCCGACTGTCACCTGCCAGCCCGTCTCCTGGTGGCAGCGGTTGTTCCCGGGTGGGACCCCGACCCAGCCCGGAACCACGCCGCCTACCACAGAGGGGACGACTACGGTTCCGCCGGGCACTGACGGGACAGCAACGCAGCCCGGTGATAGTCAGGCAGTGCCACCGCAGGGGCAGCCGGGCGGAACGAATCCGAACGGCTTGCAGAACGGTCAGCCCTATGGCGCTCCGACCACGCCTTGACTTCCATGGAATGGTGGCCCATAATATTAGACATCGTCTTAACAGATTGCCACAGCTGAGATGGGGACTCAGTAAGCCGTCCATCCTTTGTAGAGAGCCGCCGGTTGGTGCAAGGCGGTATGGACACGGCCGAATTCTCACCCCGGAGCTGCGTGAGTGAACAGCTTTTAGCTCACGCCGGAGACCGGCCCGTTATCGCCGGGAGAGCAGGGCCGTAGAGGCCAAGCAGGGTGGTACCGCGGGAGCAATAAGCTCTCGTCCCTTCGGGGACGAGAGCTTATTTATTTTGGCAGGGACAGTGTCACAGGAGGGTTTTGTCAACATGGCAGAAGAAAGATTTGAGTTTCTAGAAGCAGAACCCCGCTGGCAGAAGTACTGGGCTGATCAGCGGATTTATGAAGTGACCGAGGACAGCACCAAACCCAAGTACTACTCACTAGCGATGTTCCCGTATCCGTCCGGCAAGCTTCACATGGGTCATGTCCGCAACTACTCTATCGTGGACGTGATTGCTCGCTTCCGGCGGATGAGGGGTTACAATGTGCTTCACCCGATGGGGTTCGACTCCTTCGGCATGCCAGCCGAAAATGCCGCGATCAAGAACGGCATCAGCCCGGCCGTCTGGACCCGCAATAACATCGCCGAAATGATCACCCAGCTGAAGCAGCTCGGCTACAGCTACGACTGGAACCGGGCGGTGTTCACCTACCGCGAGGACTACTACAAGTGGACGCAGTGGCTCTTCCTGCAGTTCTACAAGAAAGGGCTGGCCTATAAGAAGACGGCCCCCGTCAACTGGTGCCCGTCCTGCGAGACCGTTCTGGCTAACGAGCAGGTTGTGGACGGCAAATGCTGGCGCTGCGACTCGGTGGTGACGAAGAACAATCTGTCCCAGTGGTTCTTCAAGATCACCGACTACGCCGACGAACTGCTGGAAGACCTGAAGCTGCTGGAAAAGGGCTGGCCCGACCGGGTCCGGACCATGCAGGAGAACTGGATCAACCGGTCCGAAGGTGCCCTGATCGATTTCGCAATGGAGAAGACCGGCGATAAGGTGACGGTGTTCACGACCCGGCCCGACACCATTTACGGTGTCACCTTTATGGTCGTTGCGCCGGAGCATCCGATCGTCGAGCAGATCATCAGCGACGGTCTCGTCGATGCCGCACGCATCGCTGAGATTCGGGCGTTCCAGAACCGCGTGAAGGCCATGAATGAGATCGCCCGCACTTCCACCGAAACGGAAAAGGAAGGCGTTTCGCTGGGCGTCAACATCATCAACCCGTTCAACGGCGACAAGGTCCAGCTGTGGATGGCCAATTACGTGCTGATGGAGTACGGCACCGGTGCAGTCATGGGCGTTCCGGCTCACGACCAGCGGGACTTCGAGTTTGCCGGGAAGTACGGGATTCCGGTGAAGGTTGTCATTCAAAACGACGACTGCACCCTGAAGGCTGAAGAGATGACTGCGGCCTATGTGGAGCCCGGGACCATGGTGAACTCGGGCCCCTTCGACGGCACGCTGAACCTCGACGGCATCGGCAAGGTAGCGAAGTATGCCGAGGAGAAGGGTTTCGGCCAGAAGACCGTCAACTACCGGCTGCGGGACTGGCTAATCAGCCGTCAGCGGGCCTGGGGTTCACCGATCCCTGTCGTGCATTGCGAGAAGTGCGGCACGCAGCCGGTCCCCGAAGAGCAGCTGCCGGTGCGCATTCCGGACGATCTGGACTTTACGGGGCATGGCGCCAGCCCGCTGGCGCGGCACGAGGGCTTCCTCAGCACGACATGCCCGCACTGTGGTGGGCCTGCCCGGCGTGAGACCGACACCATGGACACCTTTGTCGACTCCTCGTTCTACTTCCTCCGTTACACGGACGCCAACAACAGCGAGGCGCCATGGAGCGCGGCGAAGGCGGACTACTGGATGCCGGTTGATCAGTACGTGGGCGGCATTGAGC
Source organism: Mycobacterium leprae (assembly GCA_050262655.1). GTDB lineage: Bacteria > Bacillota > Sulfobacillia > Symbiobacteriales > Symbiobacteriaceae > DASXVX01. The sequence goes on from JBLNEM010000519.1 coordinate 8,101, forward strand.
ACGCCGTCCTGCATCTGCTGTACTCCCGGTTCTTCACCAAGGTCTTGCGTGATCTGGGGCTGGTGAAGGCCGACGAGCCGTTTTCGGCCCTGCTGACGCAGGGCATGGTCATCAAAGACGGTTCCAAGATGTCCAAGTCCAAGGGGAACATCGTTTCGCCAGAGGAGATGATTGCCCGGTACGGAGCCGACTCTTGCCGGTTGTTCATCATGTTTGCCTCCCCGGTTGAGCGTGACCTGGATTGGTCCGACACAGGCATTGAGGGTTCCTACCGGTTCATCAATCGGTTCTACCGGATGGTGACCGGGGCGATTCCGGCGATTCAACACGCCCGTTCTCTGCTGCCGGTAGAGATCGGCAACATGGCTGCCATGATGGGAGCCCTCACGGCGGGAGAACTGGCTGCCGGCCTGGCGAAGGCGAACCTCAACCCGGCTGATAAGGAGCTCCGGCGGGTCATCCATAGCACCGTCAAGCGGATCACCACGGATCTCCAGGACCGCTTCTCGTTCAACACGGCGATCTCCGGCCTTATGGAGATGACCAACGCCATCTACGCTTACCGGGAACGGATTCCCGAAGCCGAACAGAATACGCTGGTGGTCACCGAGGCGATTCAGAAGGCGGTTCTGATCGTTGCGCCGTTCTGCCCACATCTCGCCGAAGAATGCTGGTCTCGCATGGGCAACCAGGGGTCGGTTCACCTGGAGGCCTGGCCGGCCTATGACGAAGAAGTGGCCAAGGCGGATATGGTCGAGATCGTGGTCCAGATCAATGGCAAGGTTCGGGAACGGCTTGAGGTACCGGCCGGCATCTCCGCCGCCGAGATGGAGCAGATCGCCCTGACAGCCGACAAGGTTCAGGGATTGCTGGGTGGCAAGCAGGTGCTGAAGGTCATCCCGGTGCCTGGCAAACTGGTCAACATTGTGGTCAAAGGCTAATGTCGTTTCAAATAGCGAGGCCCCCCTCCGGTTCGGAGGGGGGCCTCGCTGCTAGTCCGCTGTACAGTTCCGCCTCGCGACGGCGTGGCGCTCGGCTTGCAACAAGAAATCCATGAACTGGTCTTCATCAAGACTGTATGGGGCAAAGGCGATGTGGCTGAGATCCGCTGGGACATCTGCGGCAGACTGAGCCGTCAGTAACACAGGCCGGCCCAGACTGAGCGCCTTGTAAACAAGCGAAAGGATCTGCTCGTCCCGACCGGTCAGGTCCGCCAGCACAAGGCGAGCACGAAGAATGTATTGCACTGGTAGCTGCTCCAGCCCTGAGCGGCTTGGCCGAATGTACTGCAAGCCGGCTGCGTCGGCTACAGCCTGTATGTATTCATCCATCAAATCGACTGCTTCATCGTTGGCGGGCAGCAGCGAAAGCAGGGCGGCATGCTTGGGTGACTGCAGGTGGGGCGCTTGCAGTGCCCGGCGGTCCTTGCGGAGTATCCCTTCGGTTCGGTCGGCCAGGTTCGTCTTGGCCAACGCTCCGCGCATGTGACGTTGTCCCTCCTTCTTGTCAGGATGGTACAAACTAGAACCACGTACAGGATACCACAATCAGCCCAATCTGGCAATACATACCATACAGACGGCTTGGCTGAGGTTGAGGGACGGGGCAGAATAAGATAAGCAGCATGTGAGGAGGAGAGTCTGGAATGGCAGAGCACCAGGTCCGACACCCAGACAACGAGAAGCAGTTCAACCCGCCGGGAGCACCAGGGAAGCCATTCGATATCGATAAAGACCTGGCAGAACGCGTCAAAGAGGCCTTGCTGCGTCAGACCGAATCCGCCGGTATTGATGTCCAGGTCTCGGCCGGAGACGGCACGGTGCGGCTCTTCGGTGTAGTAGATGTCCTTTCCCACAAGCACGCGGCTGAGCAGATCGCCGGGCGTATTCCAGGGGTTCAGCGACTGGTCAATGACATTACGGTAGCCAACGAAGAGGGCTATACCGATCACGACCTGGCTGAAGCCGTTACCGATAAGTTGGGCAAGCACGATGTGTACCGGGGCATGGGATGCCGCGTTCATCGGGGAGTTGTTCGCCTCGTCGGGCATGCTCCCACCCAGGAGGATGTGCAGGGGGCCATCGATTTGGTGGCGGGCATGGCCGGGGTGCGGGAAGTGGAGATCGACCGGGTAAAGGTCGGCGAAGGACGGGACGACGATGATGCGGACGTCTCTCGGGCGGCTGACCGTATGCTGGTGGAGATGGGGTATGACCACAACCAGTTCCAGGTCTATACGGTCGAAGGTATTCTGCACGTGAAGGGCTTCGTGCACACGCGCGAGGAGCGCAGCAATTTGAAGACGGCCCTGCACAAGATACCCGGTGTTGACCGGCTGGAGACGATTCTGGTGACCGATGATGAGTTCGGCGGTGAGGTCCACTAGCAGGAAATAACTGGAATAACAGCGAATACCCTCACCTCTGTTGGAGGTGAGGGTATTGCTCTCTACGCCTGCGATTCGGTATGGAGTGCTTACTCTGGTTGGGGTTCTCGCGGTGGGAATGGTCTGCCTTGGGTTGTACCACTATCAGGCCGAAGGAAGAACCCTTCAGTTTGTGGCAGGGCAGGACCGAAAGGGTGAGTCTGCAGCGGCTTCGCCACCCGCGGCGGCGAGTGATAAGGGGCAGCAAGCGGCCGCCCGCGAGCAGACAGTCATCGTGCATGTAACAGGGGCGGTGGCGGTGCCCGGGGTTTACCGACTCGTCGCCGGCGCGCGGGTAAACGATGCGCTGGAGGCAGCGGGCGGGGCGAAACCCGAGGGAATGCCGCATGCGCTCAATCTTGCCCGCCACCTGGCCGATGGCGACAAGATCTACGTTCCCACGGCTGCGGAACTGGAGCCGCCCTCTCCGAGTCAGCCTGTCGGTTCGCCCGCGGCTCAAGGAGCTACCGTCTTGCCAGTGGCGGCAGAGACTACTCCGGTGCCGGCGGCGGATGAGCGTGACGGGAAACTTAGCCTGAACAAAGCCAGCGCTGCAGAACTGGACCAGCAAATCTCCGGCATCGGCAAAGCGACGGCCGAAGCCATTGTGGCCTACCGCACGAAGAACGGCCCGTTCAAGAGCGTAGAGGAGCTGCAAAAGGTCTCCTCGTATTGTGCACAGCACTGGGACGAATGGCTGCCCAGCCTGTCACTGTAGCGGGCCACGGTACTCAAAGAACGCGCCGCAGCAACGCCATGGCTACGATTCCAACCACCACGGTGCCCATCAGGCTCTTGTACCGTGCGGCAACCACAAAGGCCGGTATAGCGGCCAGCAGTTGGGGATGAGCCGGGGGGAGCGCCCAACGCCCATCGCTGACAACCAACTCCCGGGCCAGCAAGGCAGTGAGCACGGAGACTGGCACAAAGCCAAGCCAGCGCAGGAGCAACGGCGGCAGCTGAAAACGGCTGAGCACCACGAGAGGGAGCATGCGTGGCAAGTAGGTAACCAGCGCCATGCCGGCGAACAGCGCCAACAGCGCTGGGCGGACGGTCATCATGCGAAGATCACCCCCACGGTGGCGGCGACCAGTGTGGCGATGATGATCGACCAACTGGATCCGGCGGTGGCAAGAAGCACAGCCACTGCCATCACAGCGGCAGTTGTGGCGGCCACAAAGCGGGGCTTCCGCTCCTCGGTCTGCAGGTTGGGCACCAGTAGTCCGATAAACATGGCCGGAAGGGCAAAATCGAGTCCCAGTGCCTCGGTATGCCCGGCCATCTCTCCGGCTAGCGCACCGACAATCGAGGCCACCATCCAGGCAGAATGACTGGTCAGGTGCACACCAGCCATATAGCGCCTACTGGCGGGCCGCCCCTGGAGAATGGCTGTGTTCAGGGCGAAGGTTTCGTCAGTGATGCCATAGGCCAGCAGGCCGTTCTGCCACGGAGCGTTCTCCCGCAGCGAAGGGACCAGTGCGGTACTCATCAGCAAATGACGCAGATTGACCAAAAAGGTGGTAGAAATAATGGCCGGGGCCGATGCAGCGGCCCCGATCATACTGGCACCGATAAACTGGGCTGAACCGGCGTAAACCAGGAGCGACATGAGACCGACCTCGGCCACGGAAAGGCCCGTGGTGCGGGCGAGCACGCCAAAGGCAAAACCGATCGGCAGGTAACCTAGCACGATCGGGCTAGCCGCCCGGACGCCGTCGAGGAATGAAGTAGGGAGTGCGTTGGCGGATTGGGCGACTTGTTGGCGGGCATTCATTGGGACAGCCTCCGTGCTGCAGCCATTTCCGGGATATACTCTTGCTCGTTCTCGACCGGCGTCTCCAGTACGACTGGTAGGTCGGCAAAGGCGCCGGAACTCAGAATGGCCGCCAGTCCGCTTTCGCCGATGAAGCCCTTGCCGAGCACCTCGTGGCGGTCCTTGCGCTTTCCGTATTCGGCCTTGCTGTCATTCAGGTGAACGGCCTTCAGGTGGTCCCAGTAGCCCAGGGAACGAGCGTGAGCGATGAACTGCGACCACTCTTCGGGCCGGTACGCGCCGGCCGCGTAACCATGGCAGGTATCGAAGCAGAAGCCAATGCGGTGTGGTTGGGCCACTCGCGAGCGAACGTCCATGCACTGCTCAAGGGTGGTGCCTAGTTCGCTCCCTTGTCCTGCGGTGTTTTCTAACAGCAGAAGACAGGATCCCTTGTACGCGTCAAGGAGCATGTCCAGTGTTTCCACCATTCTTGACATGCCGTACTCCACGCCCTGGTCCACGTGCTTTCCCATGTGGCACACGCAGCCTATCGCCCCATATGCCTCGGCATTCTCCAAATCCTGCTTCAGGGAAGCAATGGAGATCTGCTGCAGTTCAGGGTCGGGGGTGGACAGGTTCGTGATATAGGGCGCGTGGGCAACTGCCACCAGACCGTATCGGGCGAGCAGTTCCCGTCCCTTTGCTGCCTGGTCGGGGTCTGCGGCCTTCCCTTTGAACGCCCGGGGGTTCTTGGTGAAGAATTGAAAGGACTGGCAACCCATTTGCTGGGCTGTTTCCACGGTATTGACGTATCCCTTGCTAATGCTCAAATGGCAGCCTAGTTTCAAACGGTCTCACCTCTGCTTCAGTATAGCCGAACAGACGACAGCCGCCAACCTGAGGACCTGAGCTACAGGGCGAAGGCAGCTCCCGGAAGGAAGTGCGGTTCGGTGACGTACCCGGCTCTATGGATGGTGGGCGCCTATGCCGTAGGCGTCCTGTTGGCGGACTGGATACGCCCGCACCCGCTGCTGGCACTGCTCATGCTGTTCTGCGCCATGGGGTGGAGCGTCGCTTCCCGGCGGCGAGTCGCCCTGGCGCTGCTGGTGACAGCAGTATCCCTTGGGGCGCTTCGCTATGCGTATGTGCAGACGGCTGGTCGGGGGGACCTGACGGCGTGGGTGGGGCAAAGAATCCAGTTGGTCGGTACGGTGGTGGGCGAACCTGCTCTGCGTGGGGAGAGCGGCGTTGAGTACCCGGTCGCTGTGGAACAGGCCGCAGGGCATCCGTCACAGGGCAAAGCTTGGGTTACGCAGTGGAGTGGCGAGCCCCCAAGTTTCGGTGAGCGAATCACATTCAGCGGGACCCTGAAGGTGCCGGGTGGGCCCCGGCTGCCCGGCGGATTCGATCAGGCAGCCTTTCTGGCGCGTCAGTCCATCTACCTGACGGTCTCCACCAGCCAGGTGCAGGGTGGCGGCATTGGGCAACTCATGTTCATGCAGCGTGCGGCGGTAGCAACCCGCATACGGCTGGAGGGAGTGCTGAAGAACGTGCTGCCTCCGCCGCAGGCAGCACTGCTGGCCGGTCTGCTGTTTGGTAGTCGCTCGGAACTGCCGGACAGCATCAAGGAGGCGTTTCGCACCAGTGGGGTACTGCACCTGCTGGCGGTGAGCGGCGGCAACGTCGCCATGATCGTTCTGCCTTTCATGGCGGTATTGGCATGGCTGAGGGTCCCCCGGCGCTTGAGCGCAGTCCTGGCCTGCTGCCTGGTCATCTTCTTCATACAGCTGACCGGCGCCACGCCCTCGGTGTTGCGTGCAGGGCTCATGGTGCTGCTGGTGATGGTTGGCGACATGCTCGGCCGCGAACGAAACGCCTTGAACACGCTGGGGGCGGCGTGTCTCATCCTGTTGCTGGTATCACCGGGGCTGCTGTTCGACCTGGGCTTTCAGCTATCGGCCGGGGCCACCCTGGGCATTCTGCTGTACGCCCGCCCTATCGCCTGCTGGCTCAACGTCAGGCTGCAGCCGCTCTGTGGCGAGAAAGCCGGGCGATGGCTGGCCGCAGGGTTGTCTGTGACGCTGGCTGCTCAGGTGATGGTGGAGCCGATTTGCTTACATGCCTTCGGCGCCACTTCGGTGGTGGCCCCACTGGCTAACCTGCTGGTGTTGGTCTTTCTGGAACCGATCATTCAGCTTGGTTGTCTCGGCGTTATGGTCGGGCTGGTGGTGTTGCCCGTTGCCCAGTTGATCGGCTGGCTTTTGCGTCTGGGCCTCTGGCTCCTGGTATTGGTGGTGAACGGGATGGCTGCCCTCCCGGGTGCCTATCTGAAACCAGGGAACCTGCCCATCCTTTGGGTGGTGTTGTGGTATGTAGGGCTGGCGATCATCACTAACGCTGACTGGCGGAGGCGGCTGGCCATTGGAGCACTGAGGGTCTGGGGCCACCTATGGGCTCCCGGCTGGGCGCACAAGGTGGCTGCCGCCGGCGTTGCGCTGCTTGTAGCTCTGACCTGCGCTGTGTGGCAGCAGGTATCGGCCGGTCCGCCCGACTTGCTGAAAGTGACCTTCCTGGACGTAGGGCAGGGGGACGCGATTCTGATTGAGGCGCCGCATCGGTACACCATGCTGGTGGATGCTGGACCCACCTTGCCGCCGGATCCCGAAAAGGGGTGGGAGGGGTTCGATGCCGGGGAACAGGTCGTCGTGCCGTTTCTCAAGGCGGAAGGAATCAGTCATCTGGACTATCTGGTGGTAACGCATTCGGATCGGGACCACGCAGGCGGGAGCGAGTCGGTGCTTCGTCAGGTGTCCGTTGGTGCATTACTGGAAGGCGGTACCGAGGGCTATGAGGAGATCGAACGGGCAGCGGAGCGGTATCGGGTGCCGGTGAGTCGACCGGTGGCGGGCGAAGAGATGCGACTGGGATCCGAGGTGATGCTGGAAATTCTTAACCCCGCACCGGACGCATTGCTCCGTCGCGTTGCGGATACGAACAACAACTGTCTGGCGCTGCGCGTTCGGTACCGTACGGTCAGCATGTTGCTGGCCTGCGACATGGAAGCCCTTGCGGAGAAGGAGCTCCTGGTCGACGGCACCGATCTGCAGGCGGACCTGCTGAAGGTCGCCCACCACGGAGCCGGACAGAGCAGCGGCATTGACTTTCTCCGGGCCGTTCAGCCGCGGGTGGCCGTGCTTTCGGTAGGCAACGGCAACGCCTACGGGCATCCCCACAAGGGTACGTTGCAGCGGCTGGCCGAGATTGGGGCCGAGGTCTATCGGACGGACCAGCACGGCAGCATCACGGTCCGCACCGACGGGCTGAGGGTCACCATCAGCAGCACCCGAGGCACCCCACAGGATGACCGATATCACCCGGTAGGCCTTCTGGGCCGGCGAATGCTGCTGGCCTGGTGAGGTGGCCCGGCGATAACAGAACCGCTCTCCTGCATGCGGAGAGCGGTTCCTTGTTGTTCAGGGCCTACGTCTTGTGGCGTGACGCATGGACAGAAGTTTGCCGGAGCTATTACTTGAGGTGGCGGGTTCCTTCGGCGGCCAGATCCGGCGGGACAGTTGCACCGATTGAGCGGTGATAAAGACCCAGAAGAGGCCCAAGACGCCGATTGCAGCCACTTGGAACGCGGAGAGGAAGAACCAGATGAGTAAGCCGGGGGCCGGCAGTTGTACCGGGAAGTCCCACGGCACGAACAGGAGCATGACCATCACCGGGAGGGCCACCAGAAGGGCGGTGGCCAGGGCCATCTGCAGGGCGGCCACCGTCAGATAGGCGTTGGTCTTGAAACTCTTTCGGGATAACATGCCACCGCTGACCACGGAGGCGACGGCCATGGCAACGGTCACCTTAACCAGCAGCCCGATCACAAAAGGACGACCCAGGGCCTCCAGCCCGGTCATCGTGACCGCGTAGTGGCCGCCAGTCAGGTAGAATACCGCATGGAAAACGAGCCCGTAAGTGAACGCCCCGAAGAAGGCAGCACTACCGATTGCCTGCCGGAATAGCAGGAACAGAATCAGCAGGACGGCCAGGATGGCACCGCCCAGGTAGGGCAGATGGGCGATTAACTCTTGCTTGGCGTAGGCAAACCGGGCTTGATCGATCTGTCCGGACAGATCCTGCAGATAGCTGTCTGCATCGGCCAGCGTAGCAGGGGCATCCGGAGCGGGGGCGATAGCGCCGTAGGCCGCCAATTCCGCATCGGCGAAGGCCTTTCGGGTCGTTAACCAGCGCCCGGCGATGACATCGGCGGGGCGTCCGGTGGCTGTCAGGGCATCAATGAGGGGGCGTCCGTCAGTCTGCAGGGGAGAGGGCAGTCCCATGAGGGCCGCCGCGGTGGGGGCGATGTCCTCCAGCCGCCCAACACCGCTGCTGCCCGGCTTTACGCCGCCTCCACCCACGATCAGCGGTACTTCACCCATGGCGGGATGGAGCCCTGTGGTGGCAGTGGGCATGGTCCCGGTGACAACTACGGTACTGGTGCCCAAGTCCAGTTGATCAAGGACCTGCTCCAGGCTGGCGTCCAGATTACCGAGCAGTTCGATGTAGTCCGGAGCAGAAGGATTGGCAGTGCCAACCTGATGGCTACCCAGGTGCAACTGCTCCGCCTGAATGATCACCAGGCGTGGGCCTGTGTTGGCGAGCAGCGGTTTTGCCTGTTCAAACAGCGAGACTGTGCCGGCGGCGGGGTAAAAGATGTCCAGGGAGCTCTTGGCCAGCGTGGCGAAGTCGGCGTTGCCGGTACCGCCGGTCGAGACATGCAGCCTGCGGGCAGCGGCGGGCAAGCTATCAACCCCCAGAGGTTTGGCCAGCTGGGGGAGCAAGATTCCATGTTGCAGCGGCGAGGCACCGGAGAGAATGGTGGCTTCGGCAGGCAACTGGTAGGCGGGGCCGTCGACCTGAAGACGGTAGAACGCACCCCGTCGTGCTAACCAGTCCAGGGAAGGGAGTCGCATTGCATCGTCGACTCTCAGCCCATCCACCATAATGAGTACCAACCGGTTCGTGAGGGGGGGCGGGCCCACGGTTGGTCTGGGCGCCTGGTAGTGAGCAGGAGCGAACGAACTGACCCGATTCCATCCCTCGTTCCCAATACGCCAGGCACCATAAGCCGAACCAAACAACAAAGCCAGCAGCAGCAATACGGCAGGTCCGCGACGCACAGGCAGACCTCCTGGTAGGTTGTGTTATGAAAGGGAAATTCGGTTCCGAGATTCGGCCCTCCTGCAGGAGAGCGCGAATGGGAGAAGAACCTACGACCAGAGAGCCAATTTGCGTCCAGAGACGAGGGAGTATCGATGAACCCGCATGAGGCGTTGTCAGAGGTGAAGGCCGGTAAGTTGCGGCCGATTTACCTCATCTATGGCGGTGAGCCGTTCCTGGCCGACGAGTTAATGCATGCAATCCGGGAAGCCACGGTGGTACCAGAAACAGCAGATTTCAACTACCACGTCTTTCAGCCAGGCAATGACCAGATTCAGCAGGCACTCAACATGGCCCGCACGGAGCCGTTCTTCGCATCGCACCGTCTGGTGGTGGTTCGGGATTGCCCGGTTTTTGCCACCCGGAAGAAACAGGAAGAGAGCGATGCCGAAGAGGGTGACGAGAAGGCTCCGGCCTCCGACGAGGCGTTGCTGTCTTACGTCAAGACGCCCGCCGCGTCGACGTGCCTGGTCTTTCTGTCCGAAGAGGGCGTGGATAGCCGCAAGAAGGTGACAAAGGCGCTGGTCGCCACCGGTGGAGCCGTGGAGTGCAAAGCGCTAAAGGACCAGGATGCAATCATGTGGGCACAGCAGCGGGGAACCTTCTACGGGAAGAAGCTGGCCGATTCTGCTGCCCGACTGCTGGTGGAGAAAGTGGGGCCCGACCTGCGGTTAATTGACACAGAACTTCTGAAGCTGCGGGACTATGTGGGCGAAGATAGGGCGATCAGCGCTGCCGACGTTGATCTTCTGGTCGGCGGCGTCGCCGAAACGGAGATATTCCGGCTGACCGAAGCCGTCATGCTGAAGGAGCGATCCAAGGCGCTGGCGCTCCTGGCCAAGACCCTGCGCCAGGTTGACCACCCGCTGCAGGTGTTGGCGGCGCTCACCAATCGCTTCCGCCAGATCCTTACGGTGAAGACACTGGTCTCCCGAGGGGTTGGGTTACGGGAAGGACCGGGTTTGGCCAAAATGCATCCCTATGCCTACGAAAAAATGGCAGGTTATGTTCGGCAGTTCCCCCGAACCGAAATCCTGTCCGCACTGGAGAAGTTACTGGCAGCCGACGTGGCCATGAAGACGGGCTTTGATCCCGTCTTGACGCTGCAGATGCTGGTGGTGGAGTTGATGCCATAAGTAAAACAAGGCGTTGGCTAAGCCAACGCCTTGTTTTACTAGGGCTCCAACAAAAAAAGCCCGACCGCCAACCGCGTGGGCTTTCTTGTGGCAAATAAGTGTAATTACACCTGCCGCAGCTTTACTGGGCAGCCGCCAGCTTCTTAGCCAGACGGGCCTTCTTGCGGGCAGCGGTGTTCTTATGGATGACGCCCTTGGTCGCCGCCGTGTCCAGCGCCTTAAACGCCAGGCTCAACTTATCCGCCGCCTGCTCGGGCGCAGCTTCGCTGTACTTGCGAATTGCAGTCCGGAGGCTGGACTTGACCATCCGGTTGCGCTCGGTCCGCTCCACTGCGATCAGTGCGCGCTTCTTCGCCGACTTAATATTAGCCAACTTCCTCACCTCCAACACAGCTATCTTAGCACGGTGCTTTCTGCCACGCAAGGGAAATCGCGCTCCGAATAATCGTTTTGTCACGCGACAAACTAGAAAAAGGTGAGATGCTGTTAGCATGGACAGGAGGTGCAGGCGTGTTCGGTGCGATCATTCGCTTTGTCGTCTCCGCACTGGTTCTTCTCCTTGTGGCCCGGTTGACCCCCGGTGTGAGAGTTGCTGGTTTCTGGGGCGCTCTGTTTGCGTCCCTGGTGATCGCCGCACTGGGGTGGGCTGCACAGGCGTTGCTGGGACGTGGGGCTTCCCCGTTTGGCCGGGGAATCGCCGGGTTCATTGCATCAGCTGTGGTGATCTGGCTTGCAGGTGCCCTTTTCCCGGGTTGGATTTCGGTTACCTGGCTTGGTGCCGCAATCGCTGCGTTTGTGATCGGGCTGGTTGACGCCGTAGTTCCTACCGAACTCCGGTAACGACTGCCTGGAGCGACCCAAAGGCCCTCAACTCCCGTGGTTGAGGGCCTTTGCACGCGTTGCGGTGCGGGTGGGACTGGCAGGTCGGTCAAAAATTGCCTGAAGGATGTTGCAGCTACCTCAGCGAATTGGGCCATGACCTATTAGTTGAGGTGAAAAGCAATGAGTGAGCCCTTCACGGTCCCACAGCCGGCTCCAAGTTCCCGACCAAGCCGCCGGAGACGGACCGCTGTCCTTATAGTGGCTCTCCTATGCCTGATCTCGCTCGCCGGTGGGTACGTCATTGGCAAGTACGTCCGTCCACTGGAGGTATGGGACCCGCTGCAGTTGCGCGCCTATCTCAACCGGCCCCTGGATTCCACGGCGCCGACCGATGGTTTCTGGCTGGCGGGTTATTATGTGGACTATGATTCCTCATCCCTGCAAGTGGTCCGGACCCGGGCGAATCACATGGACCAGGTCGTGGTATTTGGTTATGGTTTCCAACCGGACGGCACCCTGACCGGTAATGACCAGAGCCTCATCAAGGGGTTAACCGGCCCTGCAAAGCGCATTCTGCTGTTTGCGAACCTCACGGACAATGGTTTCAGCCAGTCTACCGCCCATGCCATTCTCGCGCAGAAAGAGGTTCAGGATCGCGTTGTTGCCGCCATTCTGGCCAAGACGACCGAACTGGATGCCGGCGGGGTGCAGATCGATTTCGAGAACATCCCAGCGGACGATCGGGCGGCCTTCACGGCTTTTCTCAAACGTCTGAAGGGTGAGCTAAAGCCCGTCAACCGGACGCTGAGCGTGGCGCTTTCGGCCAAAACCAGCGACGTCACGACGGGATGGGGCGGAGCCGATGATTATGTCGCGATCGGGCAGATCGTCGATCAGGTATATATCATGGCGTACGACGAGCACTATGCACAGGGCGTACCTGGCCCCGTAGCATCGCTGTCGTGGACAGAGCGGGTGATCCGTTACACCATTGGCACCATGCCGGCCCAAAAAGTGATGCTGGGCGTTCCGTTCTACGGCTATGATTGGGCGGCCGACGCCGGGGCCGGAACCAAGACGAACAGGGCCTACGGCGCAGAGAGCATGCCCGAGCACATCGCCAAGTACGGAGGTACCATCAAGTGGGACCCGGTTGCCGGTGAGAACGTCGCCACCTACAAGACGCCCGAAGGCGAGGACCGAATCGCCTGGTATCCAGACCAGCGAAGCCTGGATGCCAAGCTCAAGCTGGCCTACCAGTATAACCTGAAAGGGGTTGCACTGTGGCGACTCGGCTTTGAGCCAGACAGCTGGTGGAATGATATGGCGGCCTTTCGTGAGAAGCCAACCCGGTAAACCCGGGTTGGCCTTTTTCCTTTTTGAATCCTGTGGTATGCTGGGGCCGAAGATGGGCAAAGGAGGAGCCACCTTGACGTTACAGGAAGTAGCCGCGGAACTGGCACAACGGACGAACTGCGAAGTGCAGCCGGGCGATAATCCGTATGAGGTAATGGTGAAGGGGAATGGATACCACTTCGTGGTGGCCCCGTTTTTCGGCGGCTGGCAGGCCACGCTCTTTGTGCCTGGGGAAAAGCCGGTTCTCTTCTTCGCCGAAGTCGTAGAGATGCTGGAGGCCAGGCTGAAGGCCAAGCTGTCTGGTCGCGACCATAACTTCTAGCATAGCATGAGATAGGGGGGACGTGGGTGAGAGGGGGCTTTGACGGTATGCGTACGGACAAAGTCGTCTTCTTCGATCGATCCAAAGCCTCCCGGGTTGAAGTGTTGGAGTACGCGGCCGAGTTGGAGCGGTCCGAACAACTAAGCGAACTCCTGCTAATCGTGCGTGACGTGTCGGGGAACTACAGCTTCCTGGGCGCTTCGGATGAGGTGTTGCGAGATCCGGCGCGGATCGTTGGGCAGCTGGAACTGCTGAAGCAGGTCATTCTGGGACAGGCTTTTGCCTAGGCACCGGCCTGCGCTTGGCCAGTGGAAACCACGAATTTTCTCACGCGGCACTTGATTCCTCCCCACCCCCCTTGTACAATAGGAGCCAAACCAGCAGGCAACCAGATCCTGCGGGCTTCTTCTTTTTTCTTTGTTGTGTGTTGCATACTTGCTGCCACGTCATGGTTAGCGCAATCGGACGGTATACTACTGTGCAGCAGCCGTCCTGGACGCCCCCGGGTTAGAGATTGGCTTAAAGGGAGAATGAACAGTATGGAAGACTCTAAAGCGGTCGTGTTGTCCCCAGAAGGTCTGGCCAAGTTGCAGGAGGAGTTGGACTACCTGCGCAATACCAAGCGCAAGGAAGTCGCGGAGCGCCTCAAGGAAGCTCGCTCACTGGGCGATCTCTCCGAGAACTCCGAGTACGACGACGCCCGTAACGAGCAGGCCTTTGTGGAGGGACGCATTGCAACGCTGGAGAACACCCTCCGTAACGCGATCGTCATTGAAGAGGCCGGGGCGGTAGCCGATGAGGTGCGCCTGGGGTCCACCGTCAAACTGAAGGACCTCGAATACGGCGACGTGTTGGAGTACACAATTGTCGGATCCGTTGAGGCGGATCCCGCCAAGGCGAAAATCTCCAACGAATCACCGGTTGGCAAGGCCATTCTCGGCAAGAAGAAGGGGACGGTTGTCGAGGTGGAGGCTCCCGCCGGCAACATCAAGTACGAGATTATGGACGTGGAATAGCGGATTACTCAGGCCCGGCCCTCTTCAGGGGGCCGGGCTTTTGCTTTTCGCCGACCGGCCATTTCAGTCTCAGAGGCCACCCAAGGTAGTCATAACGCGGCGGCAGTACACGTAAGCATGGGGTACGAGCCTTAGGGTGGATGGGGTGATAGGTACGAGGCGCATCTTAGCTGCCAAGCCGTTGATAATCGCATATGTCCTGGCGTTGGGCTTCACAGTCAGTTTGCTGTTTGACCGTTCGCCCGCAGGCGGTGGCTCGGTCCCCACCATCGCAAGCCCGAGCATGGGCGAGCCAGCTCCTCAGCCGACCGGCAGCCCACTGTGGATGCAGATTTTCCGCCCCAGTCAGCCCGCGGCCAGGCTGATGCTGCGGTTGGGTCTGCCCTTCTTGGCCGTCGGCGATCAGGAGAGCCAGGAGAACCGGAGCTTTATCACCTACTGGACGGGTCGAGCGGGAGAGCAACCTCAGACTCTGTTTCAGGTAGTACTGCCCTTTCTACGGCCCACTGTTTCAGGTGCGTCCCCCGGGGCGCAACCGCTGCCGACTCCTTCTGCCGGCGAGAGTCCTGGCAGTGCAGATGTTGCCCCGCCGGAGGCCGTCGTGCCCCAGGCCCCGCCGGTCAATCCGGCCGTTAACGACGGTAAACCCTTGATCGGGATTTACCATACGCACGACTGGGAGTCCTATATCTCGGAGTTTCCGGGCATGGTCATCAACAGCCAGAAGGATCGAGACAATATCAAGTCAGATGACCACAAGAAACGTACGGTTGTTGACCTGGGCAGCAGACTGGCAGCCAAGCTTCGTGACCTGGGTGTGACCACCGTGCACGCACCCGGCACGCACCAAAGCCTGGGCTATGATTACGCCTATCAGGCGAGCCGGGTGACGGCAAAGCGTATTCTGAAGGAGGCACCGTCGGTCAGAATCCTGCTGGATATCCATCGGGACAGTGCGGACAATACCACGGCCGAAATCAAGGGGCAGAAGGTGGCCCGTGTCCGCTGCATTATTGGCAACGCCGAGGAGCCGCACTGGGAGGCCAATAAGGGCTTTTGCGAGCAGTTGACCAACCGGCTGAACAAGGCTTACCCGGGAATCACGATGCCCATCATGGTCAAGAGCTACAGCTATAACCAGGACCTGCTGCCGGGCGCCATCCTGCTGGAGGTCGGCGGTGCCATGAACCAATACCAGGAGGCAGAACGGGCCGTGGATTGTCTGGCCGAGACACTGGCGGCCATGACCAGAGAAGGAGCCTATCCTTGAGTAATAAGCAGGCCGCATAACAGCGGCCTGCTTTGGTTAGACTGGGAGCCGGTGATGACCCGTGGACCGAACGCGTTCCTTATGCAAGTTTATGGCTCTTTGTCTGCTGCTGCTGGTGTTGGGATTGTTGCGGGCTGAGCACGCAACGGCCGAATTACAGGGGATTGAACGGCAACATAGCCACCTGTTCCGCCTCGCATCCGCGGGCGGTTCAGGTGGCTTGGAGTATGAATTCCTTGGGTTTGAGGGGCGGTTCCGGCTACCGTTCCGACATGCCGCCCACTCCCTTGGTCTTCATGATCAGCAAATCGATCGCCATCTCTAGCACATGGGGCTGGATTCCGGCCTGGGCGGCCTTCTTCATCAGCCCTACATAGGCGTTCATGGTCTCTTTGGGCAGCGTCTCCAGCGCGTCCCCGCCCAGCGCCCCGGTATGGAACCAGTGCGGAGAGATGCCGGTGAGGCGCGACAGAATATCTGCCAAACGCTGGTTTACTTCCTCGGGCAGTTGTTCGCTCGACCACTCGTTCAAGACCTCCATCAGGTCTGTGCCTTCATGGAGGCCAGCGGCTTGGGCAATCTGCTCCAGGGAGAACTCATTCGGGTACTCCGTGGTAAGGAAGTCCAGAACCATCTTGATACGAGTCCGGGCGGAGACAAAATAGAGTCTGGTGCGATCTTCCGGTGACAGGCGCCGTATGGCTGCCTCGAAGTCCTGTCGGGGGTCACGACCTGTTAGGAGGTACTCCATGCGTACGCCATAGCCATCGGCAATTTTGCGTAAGGTGCTGTGGAAGCTGCCGGTTACTTCCCCTTTCTCGATGCGTGCAATGGTGGTGTGGCTTACTCCCGTCCGGACCGCCGCCTCTCGCAGAGACTCGCCATGAGCCTGCCGCAGTTTTGCGACGCGCCGGGCTACTTGCACCGCTAATCCCCCTCCACGCATATTCCTGCACCTAAATTATACTTTGGGAGAAGATTCAGTTCAATAAGAAGAGGCTGATAGGTGGATCGAAAGAATTGATTACACCTACCGGGCGCTTCGCGATATCCTTTATCGCGTATTGCCTGTAAGCGCGGCTATGCCAAGCTAACAGGCGTTTTCTGTTAAGGTCACGGCTCAAATGAGCAGTGGGCCAAAACGATTTGTGGTATAATAGCCTGAAGCCTTGTGCACAGGAGGCCGAGCGTAATTACATGGTAGATCAGAACCATATCCGGAACTTCTGCATCATTGCACATATTGACCACGGCAAGTCAACCCTGGCCGATCGGTTGATCGAGTATACAGGGGTGTTGACCGAGCGCGAGATGCAAGCTCAGGTCCTGGACAACATGGAGCTCGAGCGAGAGCGCGGCATCACGATTAAAGCCCAGTCCGTCCGCATGGACTACACAGCCGACGACGGTGAGCACTATGTGCTAAACCTCATCGATACTCCAGGACACGTGGACTTCACCTACGAGGTCTCCCGGGCTCTGGCTGGCTGCGAAGGCGCTCTATTGGTCGTGGATGCGACCCAGGGAATTGAGGCGCAGACACTGGCCAATGTCTATATGGCTCTCGAGCATAACCTGGAGATCATCCCGGTTGTAAACAAGATCGACCTGCCCAGCGCCGAGCCGGAAAAGGCGAAGCAGGAGATTGAGGACGATATCGGCCTTGACACCTCCCTGGCCATCATGGCCTCGGCCAAGACGGGCGTTGGCATCAAAGAGATCCTGGAGACGGTTTGTGCGTTCGTGCCCCCACCCAAGGGTGATGTGCGCGCTCCGCTGCAGGCCCTCATCTATGACTCCTACTACGACTCTTACAAGGGCGTCGTCAGCTACTTCCGCGTCTTCCAGGGCACCGTGAAGAAGGGTGACCGCATTCGCTTTATGGCGACGGGTGCTGAATTCGTGGTGGACGACCTCTATGTTTTCCGCCCAGGCCTGACGCCTGTTGAGCAGCTTGCGGCAGGCGAAGTGGGTGCTATGGCGGCGGCCATTCGCGAAGTCAAGCACGTTCACGTGGGCGACACGATTACACTGGCGGAGTACGCGGCCAAGGAGCCGCTCCCTGGTTACCGTAAGGCTACGCCCATGGTGTTTACCGGCCTATATCCGGTCGAAACCAACGATTATGGCAAGCTGCGGGACGCACTGGAGAAGCTTCAGTTGAACGATGCGTCCATCCATTTTGAGCCGGAGACTTCGGAGGCCCTCGGCTTTGGCTTCCGCTGCGGCTTCCTTGGTTTGCTTCACATGGACGTAATCCAGGAGCGGCTGGAGCGCGAGTTCGATCTGGACCTGATCACGACGGCGCCGAACGTGGTTTACCATGTGAACCTGACCAACGGCAGCCAGATTGAGATCGAGAACCCGGCGGCCTGGCCCGATCCCACCCTGATTGACAGCGTGGACGAACCGGTCGTCAAGGCATCCATCATCACCCCATCTGACTATGTCGGACCGCTGATGGAACTTTGCCAGGACCGGCGGGGCACGTTCATTAACATGGACTATCTGTCGGCCAAACGTGTCAGCCTTCATTACCGGCTGCCGCTTGCCGAGATCATGTTCGATTTCTTTGACCAACTGAAGACCAGGTCCCGCGGCTATGCCAGCTTCGACTATGAGCTGGCTGGCTACGAAGAAGCCGACATGGTCAAGATGGACATTCTGCTGAATGGCGATCCGGTCGATGCCCTTTCTGTGATCGTCCACCGCGACAAGGCGGACAAGCTGGGGCGGTCCCTGGTGAAACGGCTGCGCAAGCTGATCCCGCGGCAGTTGTTCGAAGTGCCGGTACAGGCGGCGATCGGCAATAAGATCGTGGCCCGTGAGAACATTGCTGCCCTGCGCAAGGACGTCCTGGCCAAGTGCTATGGCGGTGACATCACCCGTAAGCGGAAGCTGCTGGAGAAGCAGAAGGAAGGCAAGAAGCGGATGAAAGCCGTTGGGTCGGTGGATATTCCGCAGGAGGCCTTCATGGCTGTCCTTGCAAAGGACGACGACGACGAGTAAAACCAAGGCCGGCCCGCAGGGGCCGGCCTTTCCCTATACACGACCGAAGGGGGAACCGGCGTGGCGGTATCCTTGTACATTCACGTGCCATACTGCGTTCACAAGTGCGGCTACTGCGATTTCAACAGTTATGCCGGCTCCCGACCGGATGAGCAGGAGCGGTATGTAGAAGCCTTGCTGGCGGAGATGGGTTGGTGGGCCCAGCGTCCGGAACTGAAAGGTGAGGCCGTTCCGACCCTCTTCATCGGTGGGGGCACGCCTACGGTACTGGCAGGGCATCACCTGGCGACCGTGATTCGGGAAGCCCACCGTCTGTTTGCACTGACGCCGGATGCTGAGATCACGTTGGAAGCGAA
This sequence comes from Mycobacterium leprae, assembly GCA_050262655.1. Classification (GTDB taxonomy): domain Bacteria; phylum Bacillota; class Sulfobacillia; order Symbiobacteriales; family Symbiobacteriaceae; genus DASXVX01. The sequence continues at coordinate 26,783 of JBLNEM010000519.1, forward strand.
CCCAGGGACCGTGGACGTGGCCGATGAAAAGCTGGTGATGGCGCGGGCGGCAGGCGCCAACCGAATCTCCTTTGGCGTGCAGGCCTTTCAGCCGGAGTTGCTGACCCGGCTCGGCCGAATTCACACGCCGGAGCAGGTGGAATCAGCGGTCGCAGCGGCTCGGGCGGCCGGGTTCACGAACATGAACCTCGACCTCATGTACGGGCTTCCCGGACAGACGGTCGACGACTTCCGGGAGACGGTGGGGCGCGCCCTTGACCTCGGTCCTACCCATATTAGTAGCTACAGCCTGATCGTCGAAGAGGGAACACCGTTCTTCGCAGAGCATGAGTCAGGCAGACTCATCCTACCGCCGGAAGAGGCCGAGGAGGAGATGTTCCACACAGGTCGAGAGCTGCTGGCTGCCGCCGGGTTCGAGCAGTATGAGGTGTCGAACTTCGCCCGCCCGGGCTTCAGGAGCCGGCACAACCAGGTGTACTGGCGGAATGAACCGTACCTGGGATTGGGATGCGGCGCCCACTCGTTTCTGACCCTGCAGGCACCGCTGGCGAATTTGGGGACGCCCCGGCCGCGGCTGACTGCTTCCCGAGTCCAGGGCGGCGCGGCTGTTGAGACGGAAGCGGGCAAGGCAGGGCAGCGATACCGGTTCTGGAATCTGAAGACGCCGGCCTCCTATCGAGAAGCGATCGCTCGCGGTAACCTGCCGGTCGAAGCCGGTGAGGTGATTGACCTTCACGGTGAAATGGCAGAGACGATGATGATGGGCCTGCGGCTGTTGGAGGGAATCAGCGAGGGGCGATTTGGGCGGCGGTTTGGCCAGTCCCTGGACCAGGTCTACGGTGATCGGCTCGGCAAGTTGATTGGCCTGGGACTTTTGGAGCGGGTGGACGAACATATCCGACTCACCGAACGGGGGCTGCGGCTGGGAAACCAGGTATGGCAGGAGTTTTTGGATTAGGCGAAGGGAGTAGAACGCCATGCAGACCTTGCACTACATGTGGCTGGACGTATTCGCAGACAGACCTCTGACCGGGAACGCCCTGTGTGTCTTTCTCGACGGCGACGGGCTGACCGGTGAGCAGATGCAGGCCCTGGCCCGCGAAACGAATCTGTCGGAGACAACCTTTGTGCTGCCGCCTACCCAACCGGGGGCCACGTATCGGAACCGGATTTTCACGCCCGGCGGTGAACTGGCGTTTGCCGGTCATCCCACCCTGGGCACCGCCGCGGCGGTGGCCATCAGTCGAGGGGAGCCCGTCACCGAGATGGTCCAGGAGACGAAGTCGGGGCTGACGCCCCTGGATGTGGCGTATGTCGACGGGAAAGTGGATCGGGTGGTTATGGTTGCGCCGAGTCCCACCTTCGTGGCGGCGCCGGATCCGGAACAGGTGGCGCGGACGCTGGGTCTGCATGCGGCCGATGTCACGCCCGCGGGATTAAGGCCAGAAGTGATCGCTTCCGGTGTGCAACACCTGGTCATCCCCGTGGCCTCACCGGCGGTCTTGTCCGCGGTCCGGGTAGACACAGCAGCCCTGCTGGATCTCTCCCGCTCCCTGGGAGTGATCGGCGCTTATCCCTTTGCGCTGCTGCCCGAAGGAGGGAAGGCGCAAGCCCGGGCTCGGTTGTTTGCGCCCCTCTTCGGCATTACCGAGGATGCAGCCACCGGGTCAGCGGCAGCGCCCTTTGGTGCCTACCTGCACCGCCATGGTTTACTCCCGCAGCATGCCTCTTCGTTCTGGTACGAGCAGGGCGAAGAGATGGGGCGGCCCAGCCGGCTCTGGGTGGAAGTCACTGAACAGGCCAGTGGGCTACAGGTGGAGGTGGGGGGGCAGGTCCGGATATTGGGGCGGGGTGAGTTGGCGATTTAAGGGTTCGGTGCTACATTTTTTTGCGCGAAACGCGTTGTTCACATAGTAATCACAAGGTATTCACAGGTTATCCTACGTAATGAACGCTAAGCAAAGATCCCAGCGCAAAGGAAGAAGCACGTGAAGCGTTTGGCTGATAACCAGTGCCGCTACTGCGGCAAAGTGCATGATGAAGTTGCACAGTATGTAGACCAGGCAGAACGCTGGGCCATGACAGCGGTTCAGTGTGAGTGCGGGCACTCCTGGACCATGATCTATACGTCGCCGTCTAACCTGGCCTCGCTGCGCACATGGCTGAACCGTGGCTGTCAGCCGGCGGAGGGCCCCGTAGCAGTGGTGCGCGGCACTCCGTGGCATGCCTACCGGTTGGAGGGTATTCGCCCCGATTTGGTCGATCAGGCATCCTGAATTCGGCGTGGTGCAAGCGCCTCGTGGTTTTGGCCCGGGAAACGGGCATACTTTGGGCATGACGTAGAGAAAGGCGGTTCATACCGTTGGAAGTTGAAATCAAGTTAAATGTAAAGGCCGCCGTCGAAGGCGGTCCGTTGGGTTTTTTCACCCGGCTGACCAGCGTAAACCAGTTGGGGGCTTACCCGCTGGGGCCGATCAAGCAGCACGAGATTAGAGACCTATATTACGACACAGCCGACGGCATTCTGGCCAAGAACGGGGCGGGTTTTCGCTCTCGCTGGCAGGATGGCAAAGAGCTGATCACCCTGAAGCGGAATCGGGTGCAGGACGGCTCCCTGGTGACACGGGACGAATACGAAGAACCACTGACGCCGGAGCGGGCGGAATGGGTTCTGTCTCACATCAAGGATCTGATCGGCGAGGGTCCCCACCCAGCCGTGGCCCTCTGGGAGGGAAAGCCCTGCGGTAACCTCTTGCCCGTTCTGCGGGTTGATTCCGCCCGGCTGACCAGAGCGGTCGGCGATGTGGCCACCCTGACTATGGATATAATCCGCTACCCCGGTATCGCGACGAATGCCTACTTCGACATTGAGATTGAGGCGAAGGAAGGGACCGGGACCGAGGCGGCGCTGCGGGATATTGAGGCCGACATTCACCGGCTTGCCCGGGGCTATGTGGCGCCTGCCGGCGAATCCAAGCTGGAGCGGGGCTTGCGGTTGAAGGGGAAAGCAAACTGAAGTCCGCCGGAACAAGGGCGGTCACCTGTAACCCAACAGGTGACCGCTTTTCATTTTATCGCGTTTGGGGGATACGGAGCGCCAGGCCGTCCGGAACACGAGGCAAGTGCTGCAGGCTGTTTTCGCTCTCGCCTGGCGCCTGTAGGATGATTCGCCTGGGTTCGCAATCATCCACCGAGCCTTCTGTGCGGAACTGAATCACACCATCTGGCCCTAGCACTTCGGCGTGTACCGTTCCAGTCCAGTAGTCGGGCGGCGGGGTAAAGAGGTCGATACTACAGCCCTGGGGTGAGACGGAAGTAAGGATGCCCAGATGTGTCATCTTCCGGGCCTGTTCATACAGGCGGGCAGGATGACCTTTGCTCTGGGTCAGTTCATTCCATTCCATGTGCACACCTCCAGCCGATTTGTTTCCGCCTTTACAGCCAACCATTCAATAATACTTACGTAAAGCAACCTGAGCGGGTTCGAACTTCACTGCCAAATATCTCGTAATCAAGGCTGGGTCCGTTGACTGGGAAATCAGTGGGGCCTCAGAAGTAGAGCAGGACTGGAATGTATGCCTTACCGTCCATTCCGCTCTCTAATCATCTGGGAGCAGTAACAAGATCACACAAGTCTGTCATCTATTGACAAGAGAAGCTTAGATCTTTACAATATTAGAAGAGAGGGAGTATTTAATTATAGGTCCAGAAAGGGTGAGGGGGGTTGAAAATACGGATGGGGATCGGCACCAAGCTTCTGGGAGGGCTGCTGATCATCCTTGCCCTCTTGGGTGGAAGCGGCCTCTGGAGCTATATTACCCTGCAGAAATTGGAGGCCGAGTATGGGCGGGTGGTCGGGCAGACCTACCCGCTGGCCATGGCGGCGGAGCAGTTTGACACAGAGGTGCAACTACAGTCGCAACTGTTGATGGGATACGCCGCCACCAGGGATGACACCAGCAAGGCAGTGGGCGAATCCCGGAAACGGGTCGAGGTCTACATAGCGAAGCTCCAGGAAGCGGGAGAAAGCGATCCGGTTCTGGCGGAGCAGGTGAAGGAACTCGTAGTCCAGCAGGACCGGTTCTATAAGATGGCGGACGGACTTTTTGCCAATGGGAACAGCCTCTCGACAAATCAGCTCTTTCTCCAGGCCGATAATGCACGGGCTCTGGGTGAAGCTCTGGGTAGGCAAGCGGCTACCCTCTGCCAGAGTCTGGTCGATGGAGTCGATGCTGCACGGCAGGCAGCAGAGGCACAGGCCCGAACGGCGGTCATGGTGCTTGCCGCCATTGTGACCCTCAGCATTGTCTTTGGGCTGGTCGTGTCCGTGTTCATCTACCGGGCGATCGTGGTGCCAATCCGGGCGGTGGGAGCGCAGCTCGGTGAGATTGCTTCGGGGGCCGGCGATCTGACTCAGGAGTTACACGTATCGGCCCACGATGAGATTGGTGCCCTGGCCGAGAGCTTTAACCAGCTGGTCCACGGACTCTCCGACATGGTCAGACGCATCGGAACGGCATCCAACGACTTGCTGAACCGTTCACACGAGATGGAGGCACTGGCGCAAGATGCGGCCCTGAGTCTCGCGGGTGTCTCCAGTGCAATGACTCAGGTGGCCAGCGGTGCCGAACGGCAAACGGCAGAGACGAACACGGCCTATCACACGATGGGCGAACTGACTTCGGCGATCGACCAGATTGCCGGCGGTGCCCAGCAGCAAGCGGAGCAGGTCCAACGGGCCACTACGATGATCAGTTCGATGGTCCAGGCCGTTGCAGAGGTGGCCCACAAGGCTGATGTGATCACGGAGCGCTCCAGGGAGGCTACTGCCACTGCAACTCAGGGAGCCAACATCGTTGACCAAACGTTAGCCGGTATGAACAAAGTGCGGGACCAGGTGCTCGGCGCAGCCGTAAAGGTGCGGGCTTTGGGGGATCACGGCAAACGGATCGGCGAGATCATGACCGTGATCACCGACATTGCCCGCCAGACCAATCTGCTGGCCTTGAACGCAGCCATTGAGGCTGCCAGTGCAGGTGAGCGGGGCCGTGGGTTTGCCGTGGTAGCAGATGAGATTCGGAAGTTAGCCGGCCGCTCGGCGGTGTCGGCGACAGAGATCCGGAACATCATCAGCGTGATCCAAACCGGCACGGTGGATGCAGTGGCAGCCATTGAAGCGGGGACGGCTCAGGTGGAGGAAGGGGCGAAACTTGCCGCTGATGCCGGCACATCGCTCAACGAGATCATGGCCACGCTGGAATCCACGGTGGCTTCCATTCAGGAGATCTCTGAGGCAGCGCATTCCGTGGTCCTCTCCAGCCGTGATGCCGCCCGGGCCGTGGAAGAAGTCGCAGCCGTGGCGGAAGAGAACTCCGCCTCGACGGAGGAGATGGCGGCCGGTGCGAACGAGGTCAACGCCGTGATCCATGGCGTGAACCAGGTATCTACAGACAACATGGCGACGGTCGCTGCGGTTTCAGTCTCGGTTGAGCAGGTGAATGAATCGGTGGCCCATACCGCCGAAGCTGCTCGACTCTTATCCTCGATTGCAGCCGAACTACAGACTCTGGTTGCTCAGTTCCGTACATGAACCGCTGATTTCAGCAGAAGGGGGAAGTATGATGCGCTTAGGACGGGTATGGGGGGCTCTGTTCCTGATCTTGGCCCTGATCGCTGTGACTGGTTGTGGTCAACCGACCAAATCGCCCGAGCCGAAGAAGACTCCCACTCCGGTGACGGCTCCGTCCACAACGCCTTCTACCACGCCATCCACTACACCCACGCCAGCCAAGACGCTGACGGCCAAGATTGCACCAGGACCGATCGGTGGCGTCCTATGGCTATCCGAGATGGTAGCGGAGGGGCTGGGCTCGTTCAAGGAGCAGGGCGTCGACATGACGACGCTATCGCTGCCAGGGGGCAATGAAGCGACCAAGGCTTTGATGAGCGGCGAAGCGGACTTTGCCTGCATCGCCATTGATAATGCCCTCAAGAACATCGCCCAGGGTGCTGACCTGGTTCTCGTCGGCTACCTGACCAAGGACCCGGGGCTGGTCATGATCGTCCAGTCCGACCTGAAGGGGAAGGTCACCTCGGTCAAGGATCTGAAGGGTATGACCGTTGGCGTCTCCAGCATGGGTGGCGGTACGCATTCAGCCGTACTCACCCTGATGAAGCAGGCCGGCATGCAGGAGTCCGACATTCAGTTCGTGGCGGCCAAGGATCAGTTGGTGAAGATGTGGGAGGCCAAGCAAATCTCTGCAGCGATGCATACAGACCCACAGATTTCGGAGCTGACCAACAAGGGTGAGGCCTGGGTCCTTTATGACCTGCGGAACCCGACTGATACGATGAAGATCTATGGAACCGAGTATCCGTTGGGGGTGTTGGTCACCCGCCGGGACGTGGTTGAGAAACAGCCGGAACTGGTGCAGCGGGTGGTCAGTGCGATCCTGTCGGCTAACAAGTACATTCAGACCCACTCCGCCACAGAGATCGCAGCAACGATTCCGTCTCAATACAAAGCAAACGTCAGTGGCTATGAGAAGATGGTGTCGGACAACCTGCCTGGCCTGGCGCTAACCATGACAGTCAAACAGGACAGCCTCGACACGGTCATCCGGGAACTGCGTGAGAAGAAGACGATTCCCGCCGATGCCCAACTGGATCTGACCAAGGTCGTGAATATGACGTTTGTGGAGAAGGGGACCAAGTAGCAGCGCTTCTTGACAGCCGCACCGCCACTAGCGAAAGTGGCGGTGCTTTTTTTGTAAACCGCATAGGAAAGTATCGTCGAGCACCAAACAAAAACGACCTGCATTACGTTTTTATCATTGACTGGGTCAATAGGACTATCCTTACAGTTTCGGGGCGACCGAGTAACTGCGGCGTCAACAAAGATGCGAAAAGAGGGGAGCGGCTTGGTACAGGAGCTACATGGCGTACCTCTGTTATCCAGGCTGCCGCGAGTGGAACTGGCCAAGCTCGTGTCTGAGATCGTCACCATTCCGGTAGCCAGGGGAGACGGAGTCACGTCACGGGACGATGAGACAGCGTATGTCTATCTGATTCAGGCCGGTAAGGTTGGCGTTTACCTGGAATCGGAGGAAGCTCCGTTGATTCTCATGACGCTCGGTGCCGGGGAGATCATTGACGAACGGGCGATGAGTGGTGAACACAAACTCACCTTCCGGGCGGTGGATGAGTCAAAGCTGTATCGGATTCCCAGTGCACGCTTCTACGACCTGCTCAGCCAGCATCCCGCTCTGCTAAAAGAGTTCAGTGACGTGATGATGAATCGATCCCAGTACATATTGGACGAGTTGGTTCGCACCAAATCCGCCCTGATGGTCCACGCCACAGAGGTCTGGAGCATGCTGGAGAATGCCGCTGGCGCTCTGCACGAACTTGCGGATAACGCCGGAGCGGAAACAGAGCCACAGAATGCAGAGGTCGCCACAGCCGATGAAGTTCAGCCGAAGAAGCACCGGCCCTTCCCCTGGCGGACTCTGATGGTCCACGGGCTACCGATTCTTGCGGCACTGCTGGTGCTCTTTGTCGGGCAGACACACCTCACCTTCTCTCCCGTACGGAGTCTGTTGGCGATTCTCGTATGGGGAGTTGGCGCCTGGTTGTTCGACGCATTGCCGGATTATGTGGTGGCGCTGACAATCGGGCTCGCGGCAGGAGCATTCGGCATTGTGAAACCAGAGGTGGCGCTTTCAGGGTTCTCCAGCCGCACATGGTTCTTGCTCCTGGCTGTCCTGGGCATTTCAGCCGGCATTACCCGGACTGGTCTCCTGTATCGGGTTGCGTTACAGATGCTCAGGTTGTTCCCGGCAACGTATGAAGGGCAGTCATCGGCACTGGCCCTGGGGGGCTTGCTGCTGGCTCCGTTCCTCCCGGGCGTCACCGGGCGTCAGGCGATGGCTTCGCGTCTCTCCCTGGAACTTTCGGATGCGATGGGCTTCAAACAGAGAAGCAAAGGGGCGGCCGGCCTGGCCATGGCGTGCTTTGCGGGCTTCAGCTGTTTTTACTATATCTCCATGACCGGTGGGAGCGTTACGCTGATGGTCTGGTCCATCCTGCCGGCGGCGGTAAAGGCGGGGCTCAGCTGGAGTTCCTGGTTTGTCGCGGCGCTCCCCGTAACGCTGTTCGCCTTCGCCGCTACGCTCTTTGCGGTCATCCGCTTGTATGCTCCGGGAGAGCATGTCCACGTCTCCAAGGAGGTCGTGGAATCCCAGTTGGCCGTTCTCGGTCCCATGGGCCGGCAGGAGTGGATTTCGGTCTGGGTGGTGCTTTCGATCGTGCTGGCCTTTATCACGCAGCCACTCCACGGGCTCGACCCCACTTGGGTTGCCCTGCCCGGGTTCTTGCTGCTGGGTGCCACGGGAGTCCTGGACAAGGACACGCTGCGCAAGGGGATCGACTGGGGGTTCCTGCTGCTTACCGGCGGGTTGTTCGGTATCGCAGCTCTGACCAGTGAGGGAAGCTTCGTCAAGGTCCTCAGCAGTTCGATCATTCCGCTGGTTAAACCGCTGTCCGCAAATCCGTGGATCTTCTTCACCGCCATAGCCATTACCACAATGGTGGTCCATCTG
>JBLNEM010000520.1:0-3827 GCA_050262655.1 Mycobacterium leprae
CCCTTGGCTTCGAGCGCCAGCTTCAGGTTGTTCAGTGCCGTGTCGTAATTTGCCTTCAGCGCCGATGCGTCTACGGCCAGTGCCGTCACACCATGGCAGGCGCCACAAGCGGCGGCGACAAAGGTGTGATCCTTGCCCGGCATGTGGCAGGTGACGCAGGGGCCCTGGCCGGTGGCGCCGAGGAGCTTGTGACTGCCGAGGGCGTAGCTCTGGTCGGCGTACTCATAGCCCCCCTTGTTGTAGACGATGCCAGTGACGGGCTGGTAGTGGGAGTCGACGAAGCCGCGGACGCCGGTGATATCGGTGTCGGCCTTGATGCTCTCTCCGGTTTCGCGCCCACTGTGGCAGCGGGCACAGTGGGTGGAGGCCCCGGCGACGTCATAGCTCGCAGCGGCGCCGTTTTTCATGTTGATGGTGAACTGCTGGTCCGCAGCGCGCAGCTCGCCGGTGCCGGCGTTGGCGTGGCAGGCGGAGCAGGCTAGGGCCTCGCCGGGCTTGAGGATATCGCCACTCTGGAAAGCGCTGGTGGTGTCGTTCTCGCTCCCCAGCTTGGCAACGAAGCCGGTACCGGTATGGCAGCGGGCGCAGGAAGAGCGGTTGCTGGTGCGCCAGTCGTAATGCCTCCACGCTTCGCCGGCGGGATCACCATGGGCGGATTGGCCGAACTGGACAAGGATCGCCTGATTGGCCGTGGTGTTGACCGGATCGCTGTGGCAGTCGGCGCAGGAGATCGCCAGGGAGGCGGCGCTGACGTACTGAGCCTTCAGGAACGCCGTCCCGCCGTAGTGCGGCGCGGGGACGTGGCAGGCGGTGCAGTCGGTGGACGCGCTCGCCGCGACGATGGCAGCCGGGTGGCTGGTCGCCTCGGCAAACTGCGTGCTGTTTTGGGCGGTGGTAACTGCGGCGGGGACACCGGCGCCGTCAACGACGCCGTCAGCGAGGAGGTCGCAGGAGTCTGCGATCAGCTTGAGGGCGTACTGCTTGTTGTGTGCCCAGGCGCCGGGCTCGTGCACGAGCAGGTTGTAGTTGAACGCTGCGCCCATGACGTCTTTCCCTTGGCCGGTACCGCCGTCAGCGGCGCCGTTGAGGTCGACACCATCCCAGTTCTTGAAGGCATTGGAGGATCCTGCTTCGGTTGCTTCATCGAAAAGGCCGTTGCCGTTGAGGTCCTTGTAGAAGTAGGGATGAGCGTTGTTGAACAGGATCCCTTTGGCGGCAAGGGCGGCTTTCAGAGCGGCAAGAGCGGCTTCATACTCCTGCTTGGTCGATTCGAGTGCCGCGCCGGTCAGCGCCCCGTGACAATTCACGCAGATGGTGCTGTTGTTGGCGGTGATGCGACCCTCGGCGTCCTTGGTCACGAAATTCCAGCTGTGGCCGTTGCCCGCGCTCATATGGCAGGCGACGCAGGGGCCGGCACTGCCGGTACCGTAGGCGTCGGCAGCGCCGATCTCCTTGTGGTAGCCGGAGGTGGTGTAGGTCTGTCCCGCGAAGTGGTAGCCCCCCTTGTTGTAGATGGTGGCGCCGGCTGCGAGATAGTGGGAGTTGATGAAGGAGAGGTCGGCGAAGTTGCCGGTGGAGCCCTTGATGCTGTCGCCGGACTCGCGGCCGCCGTGGCAGCGTACGCAGAGAGCGGAAGCGCCCGGGACGTCGTAGGCGATGGAGGCGCTGTTGGAGCACGGGATGCTGAACTGGTGGCTTGCCGCGCGCAGTTCGCCGGTGGATACGTCAGCGTGGCACGCGGAGCAGTTCAGGACTTCGCCCGGCTGCCCGCCGCCGGTGGTGCCGAAGAAGTTGCCGGGTGTGGTCCCGAGGACCTCGAGGCGTCCCGCGAAGGCGGTGCCGTTGTGGCAGCGCTGGCAGGCATCCCTCCCTGTGCCGCGCCAGTCGTAGTGAGCCCATGCATCGCCCGTGGGGTTGCCGTGAGCGGAGCCGGCGAACTCCGCCATGATGGCGGTATGCTCGGCGTTGTGGCAGTTGGAGCAGGTCACGGTGCTGCTGACATACTGCGCCGGGCCAGGAGCGACAGCGCCATCCAGGTGCCCCGGCTTGGCGAGGTGTGCGGTGTGCGAGTCGCTGCCGGTGGTGTGGCACCCCTTGCAGTCGGCGCTAGCCGTGTGGGCGGACTGAGCCGGGAGGTACCCCCCCTTGTGGCAATCGGCGCACGCATTGGCCACGCCGGGGTGCGAACCGGTGTTGGCGCCTACGTGGCAGCTGTAGCAGAGGGAGTGCGCACTGTCCCCGTGAACGGAAGCGCTCCAGGCGGTGTAGTTCCCCGCCCCCACGCCGGCGTCTGCATGGCAGTTTTCGCACTGGGTCTGCGCCGCGTCAGCCATGCTGGCCGCTGCGGTCACGGAGGTGCTGGAAACTGCGGTGAGCTCACCGTTGCTGGCGGTCAGCTTCAGGTTGTAGGTGCCTGCTTCCGGGAAGACGACGCTTACAGTGGCGCCGGTCACCGACCAGTTGGTGCCGAGGGAGGGCCCGCCGGTCTGGGTCCAGACGAAGGTGGTCCCCTCGGTAAGCGACGCGGAGCCCTTCAGGGTCGCGGAGCTGCTGGTCAAAACGGTCTGCGGCGCCCCGGCGCTGGCGGAAAGGCCGACAAAGGAGGCGACGATGTTCACCGGAGTAACGGGAACGTTGAAGTATGCCTTGACCGTCCCTGCGAAGGGGAGCTTCGTAACGGCGTTGCCGCTCGCGTCCTTCAGGACCGTGCCGTCAGGAAGCCCGCTGATGGACTCCACACTTTTGCCGACGTTTGGAGAGAAGGTGTAGATGGCGGCGGCGTTCGCGTACAGATTGCTGGTCCCGTACGGGGATACGGTACCGTCAGCCGTGGTCGCGGTGGCGGTCACGCTGACCAGCTGCCTTGCGAAGCTGACAGTCACGCTCTGGGGCGAGACGGAGAGGGGGACCGGGAGCGGGGTGGCAAGCGGCTGCAGCACGCCGTTCAGCGTTACTTTGGCAATCGAGTAACCGCTTGCCGGGGTTATGGCTACCGGCACCGCGGTGCTGTAGAACTTGCTAACGGTGCCGTTAGCAGAGGTCTGCGCCGCGCCGCCATTGACGGAGATGCTTCCGCCCGTGGTCATCACCCTGGTAGACACGGTCCCGGCGAAAGCCAGCGTCGGGATCATGCCCAGCAAGAGGGCTAGTAGCGACAAGGTTCTCTTTAGCATGATGTCTCCTTTTTAGATTTTTTTTCTTTCTCAGCGATTCGGAGGGGCTATGCCATCACCCCCTGCGCTCTGCGGGGCTGCCATGGGCATGGCAACCTGGTTCATCTGGCAAGAGAGGCAGATGATGGACGCGTGCTGGCACGGGAACTAGTGCGGCGTGCGCCGCCTGGGTCGGAGCGTTGGGGCCTGAAAGTAGAGGCAGCGGGCGCACGTCGCCGTTCACAGAGAGGACGATGGTCCTCCTGTTGCTGTTACGGGAAGCAAGGTAGCAGACCTCCTGGGGGCGCTGTGGGAGGTGGCGGTCGCGGACTGTTCCGCCTTGGTCACGACCTGGTCGACCTGGATGCCGCCGTTACTTAGACGCAGACCCGGCTATACACGTTCCTGGTTACCTCTGTCCGCATCGGGAGCGCTGTGGAAATTCATGTCTGGAGGGAACCGATCATCCCGGTACGCGAAGGAGGACCGGCCTGGGTGGCGGCTGCTGCACGGCGTGGACGGCGTCCAATGCTACGGCGATCTTTTTCATCGTTCAGTCTCCTTTTTAGCATTTGGATATCACTGCCTGGCTGCACTACTTTTGTTACCGCTCGTTTCTGAATCACTCGCTCCGGAGTCGTCTTCCTGTCGGCACCGAAGCTGGAACCGTTTACC
>JBLNEM010000521.1:0-4574 GCA_050262655.1 Mycobacterium leprae
TTCTCGCCGAGCCATGCCCGTTCGCCATCCTGCCCTTCGACGTAGAAGAGATAGCGAATGCGCCGGCTGGCAGCGGGAAGCGTTACGCCCCAGTACTCGTGCACGCCGTCATCGCCCAGCAGCGCCATGGCAACCGGCTCGTCCTTCTCCGGAGGCCAGGCATAGCGGTCGGCGTGGAGACAGGTAGCCCGGGCCAGGTCGCCGCGGGCGGCCTGCAACACCACCCTCAGCTTGTCTCCATCGACCGGATAGGCCAGGGGCGAACGACAGGTATGATTCAAAGCAGCAAACTGCATGAGTAGACCCCCTCAGGCGATCTGGATGACCCGGTCCCGGGTCGAAGGCGGCAGCACGATCCGGAGCTGTCGGAGGGCGGGGTCATGGGTGAAAGCGACGGGTGCCCCGTCCACCGTCACCATGGTCGGTGCCGCGGCGTCCACCACTTCCACCGTGATCTGGCGCTGCGGCAGGCTGGCGGCGTACGAGCCCCGGGGTGCGGCCACGGCGATGATCCACCGTCCGTCCTTGCAGTCGGTCGTGACGCGGGTTTGAGCAATCACGCCACGCTGGTGGGCGAGGCTCTCGCCATCATCCTCATAAAGGGTGAACTCGCCGCCGACGCCATAGATGCGATAAGTCAGTTCGGTCAAAGGCACCTCGGTGTTGGCGGTCACCGGCGCCAGGGGCAGGACGGAACCGCCGCGCACGAAGAGCGGCAGCCGCTGGAGCGGGGCCGCCACGGTTACCGTGCGACCGCCGGTCAGCACCGCGCCGGTCCAAAAGTCATACCAGGTGCCGGCGGGCAGGTAGACCTGCCGCTCGGTCACACCCGCTGCCACCACCGGCGCCACCATCAGCTCACGGCCCACCAGGAACTGGTCGGTCACGGCAACGGCCCGGGGATCGTCGGGGAACTCCAGGAGGAGCGGTCGCAGCAGCGGGGCGCCGGTGCGGGTGCTCTCCGCCAGATAGGTGTAGAAATAGGGAATCAGCCGGTAGTGCAGGCGGATATACTCGGCGGCAATCGCCTCGACCTCGGCGCCGAAAACCCAGGGTTCCCGCTGCTGCTGGGCGCCATGGGGCCGCATGATCGGCGTGCAGGCGCCGAACTGGATCCAGCGGGCATACAGCTCGGGGGTAGGCAGCTCACCGGTAAAACCACCGATATCGGTGTTCCATACCGGAAAACCAGCCAGGCCGGCCGAGAGCCCCAGGGGGATCTGATCCGACAGGGCCTTGAAGGTGGTGGCCACGTCGCCGGACCAGAGGGTGGCGCCCAGCCGCTGGCTGCCGGCCCAGGCGGAGCGGCTCATCATGAAGGGCCGCCGGTCGGGGCTGTAGCGGGCGACGGCCTCGGCGACAGAGGCCTGCATGTGGAAGGCCTCGGTGTTGTGCACGGCCTGAGCCGGGCCGCCATGGTGGATCATGGTGGGATAGTGCACCTCGGGCTCATTCAGGTCGGTCCACCAGCCGGCGATGCCGGTGGCGATCAACTGCTTGTGCTGCTCGGTCCAGAACTCCCGGGTCTCGGGGTTGCTGAAATCGGCCAGGGCGGCGTCCTCTCCGATCCAGAAGGGGAACGTGAAAGGCGTGCCATCGCTCTTCCGGGCCAGCATGTTCAACCGGGACATGGCAGGGTATAGACGGGTGTTGACGCCAATGTACGGCTCCTCGATCACGACCGTCTTGACGCCCTGCGCCTGCAGGCCCTGCACGAACTCGGCCGGCTGGGGGAAGGCCTCCTCATTCCACCAGAGGTCACCCATCTGCTTGAACCAGTAAAGATCCAATGCGACGGCGTCGATCGGTAGTTCCTTCGCCTTGAAGGTGGCGATCAGCTCTTCCACCTCCGCCCGGTTCCGGTAGCCGAACTTGGACTGGATATAGCCCAGCGCCCAGCGGGGCGGCAAGGTCGGACGGCCGGTCAGAGCCGTATAGGCCTCCAGGATCTCGTAAGGGGTGCCCACCATCAGGTAGTAGTCGATCACGCCGGCGTCGGCCACATAAGCCAGGGTGTCGCGGTCGGCGACGCCCAGGTCGAAGGTGGCGGGGAAGACGTTGTCCACGAAGAGGCCATACCCACTGCTGCTGATCACAAAGGGCAGCACCAGCCGGGACGGATTGGGCAGGTGGTTGTGTTCGATCCGGTGGACCTCGCCCCGATGATTGAGCTGCATCGGACCGGCAATGCGCTGCTCGGTCTCGCCCAGGCCATAGAGCCGTTCATCGGGCCGGAGGGCGAAACGGCAGGCCACCTGCCAGCCGTCGTGGGCCAGGCCGCCGGTGGGCGACTCCTGTGCGATCAGGCGACCATCGGCGGTATGGAAGGAGAGCCGCACCGGGTTCTGCTCCACCCGTATCCGCAGATCGCCCACCGCCAGTTCGGCGACGCCACCCGCTTCGGCCGTCCCGTCGGACAATACCCGACAGATAAGGCCGCTCTGCGGTGCCAGCACCACCGAAGGCGAGACCGGCAGCCCTACCTCCCACTGATGGCCCCGCACGAGACGCACGTTCACCATGCCGTGACAGATGGGTCGGAGGATGATCCGCTCGGAACCGAAATCCAGAACGATCTGTTGCGCTTCAGACTGGATAGATTGGATGGTTTGTAATACGTGCATCTAGGTATACCTCCACGAGTATCGGAAAGGGACCAGGAAACCCTGGTCCCCTCCACAAGGTCATCCCTTGACAGCGCCCGCCGTGAGGCCGGCCTGCACCCATTTCTGATTGATGATCCACAGAATAACCACCGGCACGCTGGAGAGCAGCGTGGCTGCGGAGAACATGCCCCACTTGGTCGACATCTGGCCTACGTAGGAATGCAGGCCGAGGGGGATCGTGTAGTTCTGTGGGCTCTTCAGGAGAATGGCCGACATGATGTACTCGTTGATGACGCCCATCACGCCCCACAAGAACTGGACCACGATCATCGGCTTCGCCAGGGGGATGATGATGCGGATGAAGATCGTCCAGTACTTGGCGCCGTCGACCATGGCCGCCTCATCCAACTCCCGGGGAATGTTGTCGATGAAGTTCTTCACCATCCAGATGCCGAAAGCGCCAGTGCCCAACATGATCAGGCTCAGGCCCCAGAGGGAATCCAGGCCGTTGACCGTCTTCAGCATGCCGAAGAGCGCCGGGATCGACATGGCGGCGGGGAACATCTGCAGCAGGAAGACCACCATGAGGGCGAACTTGCGCCCGGGGAACTTCATACGGCTGTAGGCATAGGCGGCCAGCGTGGTGATCACGCTCGTAAGGGCGGCCACCGCAATGGCCAGCATCAGCGTGTTCTTCGTCCAGATGACGAAGTCGCTCTTCATGCCGTTGTTGAACAGCACCCGGTAATTGTCCAGGGTCCAGCGGGTCGGGAAGAAGCTGGGGTGGAAGAAGGAGTCGCCAGGCGAGAAGGAGGCGAAGACTACGGCCAGGATCGGGAAGAGCGTGATCAGGATCGCGATCCAGATGATGGCCCGGGAGAGCCAGAGCCAGACCAGATCATAGGCCCGGAGGCGTTCGCCATGATGGCGGCTCATGCTAGTCCACCTCCTTGAAAGCACCGGTGCTCTGCAGGTTGATCAGCGAGAAGCCGGCCACCAGGATGAAGAGGAGCACTGAGAGTGCCGAGGCCAGGCCGTACAGGAAGTTGTCGTGCACCAGCTTGAAGGTGACGCTGGCGAGAATATCCGTGTAGCCACCCCAGGCAGCGCTGGAGCGGGGCGGGCCACCGCCGGTCAACAGATAGGCGGAGCCGAAGTTGTTGAAGTTGAAGGCGGCCGAGGCGATTACCACCGGCAGGCTGACCGTCCAGATGATCGGGAAGGTGATCAGGCGGAACTGCTGCCAACGGGTCGCACCATCGATCTCGGCGGCCTCGTACAGGTCGCTGGAGATCGACTGGAGAGCACCCAGCAGCACGGTCATGAACCAGGGGAAGCCGAACCAGAGGTTGACCAGGATCACCGTGGTACGGGCATAGAGCGGGGTTGTCAGCCACGGAATCGGTGCTATATGAAAGAACTTCGTCAGATAGAAGTTGATTTGTCCATAGTCCTTGTTGAAGAGCGCCTGGAACGACATGATCATGATGGTCGCAGGCAGCGTCCAGGGCAGGATCAGCAACGCCCGGTAGTAGTTGCTTTCCTTCATATGTTTATTGTTCAGAAGCACAGCCAACCCAAGGCCGACGATATACTGGGTGGATACCGACAACAAGGCAAAGGCAATGGTCCAGCCAAGAATCGGGAAGAAGATATTCATGAACGGACCGTGGACCAGATTCGTGTAGTTCTTGAGCCCAACCCAGTCATACTTCATGAGGTGTTGGACGCTATAGTTGGTGAACGAATAGTAAATGGTGTAGCCGATCGGAACAAAGCTGAGCAGGGCGATCGAAATCGCTGCCGGCAACAGGTACGGAACAGGCGTCAACTTCTGCATGAGCGAACGACCCTGACGCATTTCAGCCCACCTCCCCCGCAGGCCGTCTGGCCCGGATAAGAGGGGACGAGGCGATGGCGCCCCGTCCCCATATGCATGCTCCTGAAGCCTTAGTTACCCGTGGCGAT
>JBLNEM010000522.1:0-4767 GCA_050262655.1 Mycobacterium leprae
TCTATGCCGATGCCCTGCTGGTACCGCTGATCTGGGCGATGCACGGGGCGGTACGGGAGGGCAAGGCTGCCAATCTGCGGGCCATCGGAAAGAGCGAAGAGTACCTCACCATTCTGTTTGCGCTCATGCTTATTGTGGCGCTGCGACTCTCATAAAGTGTGCACCTGGCACTGGCCATTGGCCGGTGCCCTTTTTTTGTTGGCGAGGGTCAAGCCGGTATCCGCATACCCATTCGGCGAAAGGGGGGATCGGCATTGGCTGAACGCAAGCGCCGGCCGAAGATCGACTGGCAGATCGAGGTGCAGCCCGAAGGCACTCCTGCCGAGGCAGAGGTCGTGGCGGAACGCGTGCTGGCGACCGTGGCCGGCTGGGTGCGCCGTGAAACGAGTCATCCGGGAACTGATTCGGACACGGCCCCGGCGGGCGCCCCATGACCACGGCGGCGCTCTATGTGCGGGTCTCCACCGAGGATCAGGCCCGCCACGGGTACAGCCTGGCCGCCCAGGTCGAGGCCTGCCGGACCCGGGCTGAGGCGCTGGGGGCAACGGCCATCCGCCTCTTCGCCGATGAGGGGGTGAGTGGTGCCTTACTGGTCCGTCCGGGGCTGGATGGGCTGCGCTCGGCCGTGAAAGGCCGTGCGGTGGACCTGGTGGTGGTGTGGGACCCCGACCGGCTCTCCCGCAACCTCTCCCATCAACTGCTGGTGACCGAGGAGATCGAGCAGGCGGGGGTGCGGCTGGAGTTCGTCAACTTCGAGTGGAAGAATACGCCGGAGGGGCAGCTCTTCTACGCCTTGCGGGGTGCCATCGCCCAGTACGAGAAGGAGAAGATCCGGGAGCGCACCGGGCGGGGCCGATTGCAGAAGGCCAAACAGGGGCAGCTGCCGCTGGCCTTTCGACCATACGGCTATGATTATGACCCGGCCACCGCTCTGCTGCTGCCGAACCCGCCGGAGGCAGCAGTGCTCCGTCAACTCTTCACCTGGTGCCGAACCGAGGGGATGGGGCCGAACGGGATCGCCCGGCGCCTGAACCAGTTGGGCATCCCGGCCCGGAAGGGCGGGCAGTGGCATCGGGCGGTGGTGCGGCAGATCCTGGCCAATCCGGTATACACCGGGACCTTCTACACCAACCGGTGGAATACGGCGGGGTGCAGTCTCAACCGCCACCGGCCGCCGGCAGAACGGCTACAAGCCCGGGAACGCCCGCTGGAGCAGTGGGTGCCGGTAGCGGTTCCGGCGCTGGTCACAACGGAGGAGTGGGAGGAGGTCCAGGCCCTGCTGCAGAGGGCCCGGCGGCTATGGGCAGGGCAGTCCAGAGCCGAGTACCTGCTCTCCGGACTGCTGGAGTGCGGCCGGTGTAACCATGCGATGGCGGGCTTCATGGGCACCGACTGGGGGGTGAAGCGCCGGAAGTACACCTGCCGCAGGACTTATGCCGGCGCAGCGGCGGGCTGGTGCGGTCGAACGGTCGAGGCCGAAGGGTTGGAAGCGGCGGTGTGGCGGCAGGTGCTGGACTGGCTGGCCGAACCGGAGCTCCTGCTGCAGGCCATGCGGGTGAAGCCGCAGCAGTCGGATCAACTGCGGGCCGAACTGACCGAGGTGGAGCAGGGGATGGCCAAGGCCGAGGCCGGGCGGGCCAACCTGCTCACGCTCCTGGAGGGCGGCATGCTGGCAGCGGCGGAGGGGGCCGACCGGCTGGCCAGAGTGCAGCAGCGTTTGGCGGCGCTGGCCGAACGCAGGCGGCTGCTGCTGGCAGAACTGGCGGAAGGCGAAACAGCCCTGGCTGACACGGAGGAGTCGGCCGTGGTTGAAGCAGCGCTGCGTCGCTTCCACGAAGGTGCCCTGTCGCTGGCTGAGCGAAAGTGGCTGGTGCGCAGCATGATCACCCGGGTGGTGGTGATGGAGGAGCGTCTGGTGCTGCACGCCCGCTGGCCGGCGGCCTTTGCCCCAGCTTTTTCCGCCCGGCAGCGGGAACCGACAGGGAAATCTTGATGCACCTGCGCAGTCTGAAGCGGGTCCGGGGCGAGGTGTCGCTCTACGACCCGATCGGCGTCGACCGGGAGGGGAACGAGATCACCCTGATCGACGTGCTGGGCAGTGATCCGGACGTGGTACCCGAACTGGTTGAGAAGCGACTGGACGAGGGGAAGCTGCGGGAGAAGCTGAAGAAGCTGGGCGGGAAGGAGCGCCAGGTGCTCGAGCTCCGCTACGGGATCTCCGGCGGCCCGCGCAAGACCCAGCGGGAGATCGCCCGCATGCTGGGGATTTCCCGCAGCTACGTGAGCCGCATCGAGAAGAAGGCCGTACTGAAGCTGTGTCGGGAGTTGTTCGATGAGAATCCGGCCCGTGAAGGCTAAGGCCTAGTTTGACTAGTACAAAAGTCTAGTTGAGATTGCTTGTTCTGACGGGTTTATCGGTGGCGGCGCTGCGATATAGTTAAGGCGGAAGGAGGACCGAAGCCAACGCCCAGTCGAATGGAGACCCGAGTCGGTTAGGCGGTTCGATGGGTGACACTGGCCCCTTGGTACAAGGTTCTTCGTGGTCCTAAATGGTCCAGATCGTGGTCCTAAGTGGTCCCGTCTCTTGGCCGAAAGCGGCCTGGTTCGTGGTCCAAGAATGACCAGTCGCGGTCCAACATGGTCCAGTCAGAAGAGCTTCCACAGGCCCGATTGCCCGGGGCGGATGGCGCGGTACTCTCTTTCGGGGCGAGATCATTGGGCCAGAGCAAGTATTACTGGGGCATCCCAGGAGTCTGCTGCAGCAGCAGTGGTGGTTCTGGTGGGAAGATCATACCCTTGCCAATCATCTCGCCATCCGGCACGAGCCTCGTTCCCAAAAGGGGAACGAGGCTCCTTACATATGGGCGGGTCGCATAGGAGAGCCACGATGTGGTAAGATGGAGTCTAACAAAGGGTCGGACAGGCGTTCCGGATGGCCGGGCGCACACATACAGGGCACCAATGAAGGGACGAACCTATGCAAATCCTTGAACCCAGGGAATACCACCAGTCCATCTACGAGATTGACCTGACCGGATTGAAAGCGAAAGGGTACCGGGCGGTGATTCTCGACCTGGATAACACCCTTGTGAAGTGGAACTTCCCCGACCCCACGCCGGCGTTGGTGGAGTGGATCGGGCGGGTGAAGGCGCTGGAGTTCCAGTGCTGCATCCTATCGAATAATAACGGCAGTCGAGTGGGCGAGTTCGCCGCCAAACTGGGCATTCCGTTTGTGCCCAAGGCCTCCAAGCCTCGCCGGAAGGGGTTCCGGGAGGCCATGGCCCTGCTGCAGGTGAAGCCGGAGGAGACGATCGTGGTCGGTGACCAGATCTTCACCGATGTCCTCGGCGGCAATCGGGCCGGTGCCTATACGATTCTGGTTGTGCCCATCGACCCGCACGAGTTTGTCTTCACGCGAGTGGTGCGGAAGGTGGAGCGGCGGGTCTTGCGCGGCATGCACAAGCGGGGCTTGCTCCCCGGCAATCAGGGCTAGAGGACCATCAAGGGGGCGAAGAGCCCCCTTTTCGCATTGCGGGCAGGATTTCCATCCGCCCTGGAGCGAACTTGGTTAGCAGGAAGAGCGAAGGACGAGCGGGAGGGTGGCTATGGGGCAGGGAAAGGCGGCGCCTACACTGACGCGGTACCTCGGGTTGATCGGCCATCCGGTGGGTCACTCGGTCTCGCCAGCCATGCAGAATGAGGCATTTCGACGCCAGGGCATGAACTGCCACTATGGCGCCTTCAGTGTGGAACCGGACCGATTGAAAGAGGCGCTGGACGGGGTCCGGGCGCTGGGCTTTCTGGGGCTCAACGTGACCATTCCCCATAAGGAAGCGGTCATTCCTTACCTGGATGAGGTCGCACCGATGGCCCTCCAGATTGGCGCAGTCAACACCATCGTCAACCGGGGCGGCCGGCTGATGGGCTATAACACCGACGGCTGGGGGTTCATTGCCAGCCTGGAAGAGGCGGGGGTACGGGTGACCGGGCGCTCCGCCGTGGTGCTTGGCGCCGGGGGTGCGGCCCGGGCCATCGCCTTCTACCTGGCCAAGGCCGGTGTCGGGCGGCTGACGATCAGCAACCGCAACCCGGAGCGGGCCGAGCGGTTGGCTCAGGACGTCAGGGCGGCCATGCCGTCGGTGACCATCGAAGCGGTGGAAGCCTTATCCACCGAGGAACGAACGGCACTGATTGAGGCCGGGATTGCGATCAACTGCACGCCTCAGGGGATGCAGCCGCAGTGGACGGACGCGACGCCAGTTCGGGAGATCAGCCTGCTCCGGCAGGATGCGGTGGTCTATGATACGGTCTACCGACCGCTGACCACCCGCTTTCTGCAGGAGGCGCGGCTGCGGGGACTCAAGACGGTCAGCGGCCTGGGCATGCTGGTTCATCAGGGTGCCTGTGCGTGGGAGTATTGGTTCGGCCGGCGCGGGCCGGTCACGATCATGTATCAGGCTGCCGCAGCGGCATTGGAGGGAGAAGCATGAGCTGGTCGATTCTGGTTGCGTTCCTGGTCGGCGGGGCGCTCTCCTACGCCGGCGCACGGCTGGCGCCGCGGTGGATTGAAAAGCCGGTGGCCAGTTGGGAAACCTATCTGGTGACGGGCATCGGCGGCGTGCTAGCCAGCCTGTTGGCGGGTGTGCACGGCCTGGACGCGTACTTCTGGCAGCAGGTCCTGCTCGTGGCGATCCTGGTGACTGCTGCGCTGGTGGATCTCCACGCCCGCATTATCCCGAACGAACTGATGCTCTTCGGCCTGGCCAT
>JBLNEM010000523.1:0-3008 GCA_050262655.1 Mycobacterium leprae
TGCGCAGCAGCCAAGGCCAAGAAGCCCGACATCGTCTTCCACACGGACGCCGTCCAGGCGCTGGGCAGCGTGCCCATCAGTGTGAAAGAACTGGGTGTCGACCTCATGACCGTATCCAGCCATAAGATTTATGGTCCTAAGGGTGTCGGCGCACTCTATGTCAAGAAGGGCTTCCGTTTCACTGCGATCCAGGTGGGCGGCGGTCAGGAACGGAAGATGCGCTCTGGCACGGAGAATGTGCCGGGTATTGTAGGCTTCGGCAAGGCCTGCGAACTGGCGGCTCAGGAGTTTTCGGCCCGGGTGGAGCACGCCCGCAGCATGCGGGACCGCTTCCTGCGTGGGGTGCTGGCCATCCCCGGTGCGCGGTTGAATGGCATCGACCCCTTCCAGCATCCGGAGCAGCGCCATCCGGGGAACGCCAACGTATCGGTGCAGGGCCTTGAAGGCGAGGCCATGCTGCTGCGGTTGGACATGGCCGGCATCGCGGCCTCATCCGGATCGGCCTGCACCGCCGGTTCCCTCGAGCCGTCCCATGTGCTGCTGGCCGTGGGCTGTGGCCGCGAGATTGCCCAGGGTTCCCTGCGCTTCTCGTTCGGCGCCGAGAACACCGCGGAAGATGTCGACTATGTGATCGCGGAGTTCCAGAAGTCGGTGGAGTTTCTGCGCCGGTTGATGCCTGCCGGTGAATAGGCGGACGCACGCTCTGGCTGTCACATAGGCTGAAACAGGCCCGGTGGCAGAGGGGGAGCGCCCATGTTCTGGCCATTGGTGAAACCTTACGGGTGGCAGCCGGCAAGGCCGGTGCCCCGATATGCCTCCGTTCCGTCCCGATTCGCCCTCATGATGGGGACACCTGTCGCCGTCCGCATTGGAAGGGCTGGGGCACCCATTGAGCCAGGCTACGAGTATTTCCGGGCCGGCAATCCGATTGGCGGTCCCAGCGAGGGATACCGTGGCGTGCGGGCCGCCGCCTACCCGATCATGCCCAGCGTGCTGGGTGCCGGTGGGCCTATGTCCTCCTCGGCAGTCGGCATCGCCGGCTCGCCAATCATGCAGTAAAGTGTGCGGCCAGGGGCAGCATAGAGAAACAGGTGGTAGAAGGTGACGCAGCGCGTTTTGATGGCGATGTCCGGTGGCGTGGATTCCTCGGTCGCGGCGGCCCTGCTGGTTGAGCAGGGGTACGAGGTGATCGGGGTGACCATGAACACGTGGACTGACGATATACCCGAGTCGATCCAGATGAACCAGCATTCCGGCTGTTGCTCGCTGGCCGCGGTGGAAGATGCCCGTGCCATTGCCAACAAGCTGGGGATGCCCTACTATGTCATGAACTTCCAGGGGCATTTTGCCGCCACAGTGATCGATTACTTCGTGGCGGAGTATGCCCGCGGGCGTACGCCTAACCCGTGCATCGCCTGCAACCGATACGTGAAGTTCTCGGCGTTTCTGACCAAGGCCCGCCAGTTGGAGTGCGACTTCGTGGCTACCGGCCACTACGCCACCATCGGGGAGGACCCCCGCTATCCCGGGCGGAAGCTGCTGGGGAAGTCCACCGATGCGCGGAAGGACCAGACCTATGTGCTCTACAACCTGACGCAGGATGCCCTGCGCCACACGCTCTTCCCGGTGGGAGGCTACGAGAAGCCGTTCGTCCGCCAGATGGCGCACAAGTATGGCCTCCTGGTGGCCGACAAGCCCGACTCACAGGAGATCTGCTTTGTCTACGACAACGACTACGTGCGCTTCCTGAAAGAGCGGGAGCCTGAAGCCTTCCGGCCCGGCCCGATCCTGAACACCAAGGGGGAAGTGGTGGGCCACCATGAAGGGCTGCCGGGCTACACGGTCGGGCAGCGCAAGGGTCTGGGCCTGACCACGACCAATCCGATGTACGTGGTGGCCATCGAGACGGAGCGGAACGCGGTCATTGTCGGCGAGGTGGATGAGACCTTCCAGAGCGGCCTGCTGGCATCCGACATGAACTGGATCGCACTCACCGGTCTGACGGAACCGATCCGCTGCAACGCCAAAATACGACGGATGGCGCCTGAGGCAGCGTGCACGGTCTATCCGGAGGCCGACGGAGGGATCCGGGTGATGTTCGACGAGTCCCAGCGGGCGATTACGCCCGGCCAGGCGGTGGTGCTCTACCAGGACCAGTGGGTGCTGGGCGGCGGTACCATCGACAAGGCCATCGATTAGCAGAAAGGGAGCAGCGGAGGGGAATTCCCTCCGCTGCTTTTTTCATTTCCCTTTTCCACTGCCGATGGCCCAGAGAAGCAGGAGCCCGGCGATGGCTCCCAGGGCGTCCGGCATGTAGCGCATCATGGCGGTTGCGTTAACGGCTGCCAATCGTGATCGCCCCGGAAGCCGTGTCCACCGTAATTTTGTAAGTTCCGTCGCCCTGCGTGCCGCTCGCACTGTTGCGCCCTTCGCCGAGGGTCAACCAGGGGAGGCGGGCAACCGTGCCGGAGATCGACTTGGCCTTCACCGTGACCGAGGCGTCGGACGGGAGGGTGACCATGACCGGGCCGCTGGTGGCGTGCAGTTGGTAGTCGCCCGCCACCTTGTTGGCGGTGACCTGGAGCCTGCCGGAAACTGTGCTGCCGACCACGACATTGCCGGGATTGACGATGTCGACTGCACCACTGACACTGGTGGCCGTGGTCTTGCCGGTGACATCAGACGCCCGGATGGAGCCGCTGGCCGCAGCGGCGGTCAGATCGCCGGCGATCTGCTGGGCCCGGATGCTGCCCGAAGCGCTGCGCAGGTCGACCGACCCCATCACGCCTGAGATGCTGATCGAGCCTGAGGCCGACTCGGTGGTAACCTTGCCTTCGATGTTGGCCACATGAATGGTGCCCGAGGCGGTCTTGAGTTGGACGTTGACCCCGTTGGGTACCGTAACGATGAAGTTCAGGTCGATCCGGCTGAGGTTTGTCGGCCAGTTGGCCTTCACTTCGGTGGTGGCGCCCGGCGTCACCTGGAGGCCCACCAGGCGTGCGTTCTGC
>JBLNEM010000524.1:0-6103 GCA_050262655.1 Mycobacterium leprae
CCATGTCTTCCTTGTTGCGGGCCTTGGTCATCACCCGGCGCAGTTGGTCCGCTTCACCCGCGGTGAAGCCGGCCACCGCGGTGGCGATCTCGATCACCTGCTCCTGAAACAGCACCACCCCATAGGTCTTCTCCAGAATCGGCTTCAGCCTGGGATGCAGGTAGGTGACCTCCTCCTGCCCGTGGCGGCGGGCCAGAAAGGGCTCCACCATGTTGCCCTTGATCGGCCCGGGGCGGATGATGGCCACGCTGGCGACAATATCTTCAAACCGATCAGCGCCAAGCCGGGCCTGCAGCGCCCGCTGAGCCGGGCTCTCCAACTGGAAGACGCCAATGGTCTCGCCGGTGCCCAGCATCTTGTAAGTTTCGGGATCATCCGCCTGGATCTGCTCATAATCAAAGCCCGTGCCGGCAATCATGCGGGCGGCATCATCCACCGCCGAAAGGGTGCGTAGCGAAAGCAGGTCCAGCTTCACCAGCCCCAGTTCCTCCACGTACTCCTTGTCGAACTGGGCAACGGCACAGCCCTTGGCCGCCATCTGCAGCGGCGTCACTTCCAGCAGCGGCCGCCGGGAGATGACCAGCCCGCCCAGGTGGGTGCCGATGAACCGGGGCAGGTTGGCGATGCGTGCCGCCGTCTGAATCAGCTGTTCGTACTTGTGCCAGGGAATCCCCGACTGGCGCAGTTCCGGCAGCCGGTCCATCACCGCCAGAATCTGATCGGCGCCGGCGAAAAACGGCATCCGTTTGGCCAGATAGTCCAGGTCGGCTTCACCGAATCCCATGGCCTTGCCCAGGTCCCGGATGGCGGAACGGGCCTGAAAGGTGTTGTAAGTGCAGACCGACGCCACCTTGTCCCGGCCGTATTTCCGGTAGACATACTCGGCCACCTCATCCCGGTAGCGGGAGTCGAAGTCGATGTCGATATCGGGCTTCTCGGCCCGCTCCAGGCTCATGAACCGCTCAAACAGGAGCCCCCGGCCAATGGCATCCACGTCGGTGATGAAGAGACAATACGCCACGGCTGAGTCGGCGGCAGAGCCACGGCCAGCACAGCGAATCCCCCGCCCCCGGGCGTAGCGGGCCACATCCCAGACCAGCAGGAAGTAATCCGGAAACCCCAGCCGGTTGATGATGGACAGTTCGTGCTCCAGCCGGTCCTGCACTTTGGGGGTGATCCGCCCATAGCGCCGTGCGGCGCCCTCGAAGGTAAGCTGCCGCAGATACTCTGCCGCGCTGACACCGTTGGGCGTCACAAACTCGGGAAAGAGCTGGGCGTTCAGGTCCAGGCTGGGGCTGCACTGCTCAGCGATGCGCATGGTATTGCGGACCGCTTCCGGCAGGTGTGCGAAGCGGCTGGTCATTGCCGCCGGCGCCTTCATGTATTGCTCGCCGTTCAGCCGCCGCTCCGGATGCGGCTGATCCAACCGGGTCAGCGTCCGCATACAGGTCAACAAGTCGTGCACCCGGAACTCCTCCGGCGTCCGGTAGTGAACGTTGGCCGTGGCCACCAGCGGCAGCCCGAGGTGCTCACCCAGGTCGCGCATGGCCGCATGCAGTGCCCGGTCGCCGGGAAGGCAGCTGTCCTGCACCTCCAGATAGAAACGCCCTGGGAACCAGGCCGCATAGCGTCTGGCTGCGGCTTCCGCCTCCTGAAGGCGTCCGGCCAGAATCAAGCTGGGAATCTCCCCTTTCCGGCAACCGGACAGGGCGATCAACCCACCGGTATCGTGGCTGATGGCGCTCAGGGGCGCGGCCGGATGAAGCCGTTCGTGGCCCTGAGCCAGGGTCAGCAAACCGCCACCGCTGCCTCCCCAGCCGGCAGCGCTCCCCGGCTCCATGCCCAGGTGAGCGGCCGTAATGATCCGGCAGAGATTGGCGTAGCCCAGTGGTCCGGTGGAGAGAAGCGTCAGGTGGTATCCGCCCTTCAAGGTGACCTCGGCGCCCTGAATGGGCAGGATGCCGGCCGCGACGCACTTCTGCTGAAACCGAACGGCCCCGCTAACGTTGTCGTGATCCGTCAGGGCCAGAGCGGGCGCCCCTTGCAGTGCGGCCTCCTCAATCAATGCATCCAACCGTGAGGCGCCATCCAAAAACGAAAAAGGTGAGTGCAGATGCAGGTGTACAAAGCTCATGATGATCCACGCCCCTATGTACGCCTACCCTTCGGCAGCCCCGGGCGAAGGGGAGCCGCTCTGGAACTCCGGGTAGTGTGCCATTTTCTTGTAAAGCGCTGCCCGTGAGAGTCCCAGAAACCGGGCAGCTTTGCTGCGATCGTTACCACAGGCATCCAGCGCCCAGCGAATCAGCAGCAACTCCGCCGATTTGACGTAGCGCCGCATCAGTTGGGGCGGCGGCGAAGGCTGAAGGCATCCCGCCACCTCGGGCGGAAGCACGCTCAGGCTCAACGGACTTCCCGGCTCGGAGAGCAGCAGCGCCCGTTTCAGCGCATTCTCCAACTCGCGGATGTTGCCGGGCCAGTCATGCAGCAATAGGGCGGCCATCGCCTCAGCGGTCAGTTCTGGCGGCTCAGCCTTCTCCGATTCCCGCACCAGAATCTCCCGCACCAGCGACTGGATATCTTCCCGCCGTTCCCGCAGGGGCGGCAGCGTGAGGGAAAGGACGTTCAGCCGGTAGTACAGGTCCTCGCGGAAATGATGCAGGTTGAGCAACAGCCGCAGATTCTTGTTGGTAGCGGCGATCACTCGCACGTCGACCTGGCGGGTTTTGACGGCGCCCACCGGTTCGAAGGACTTCTCCTGGAGGAAGCGCAGCAATTTAGCCTGAATCGGCAACGGCAGTTCGCCGATCTCATCCAGGAAAAGCGTGCCGCCGGCGGCCATCTCCAGCTTGCCGGGCTTTCCTTCCCGGTTGGCGCCGGTAAAGGCCCCCCGGACATAGCCAAACAGCTCCGATTCCCACAGGTTCTCCGGAACGGTTGTGCAGTCCACTTTCACAAATGGCTTCTGCGCCCGGGCTGAATGTCGGTGAATATAAAGCGCCAGCCGCTCCTTGCCCGTTCCGCTCTCGCCCAAAAGCAACAAGGTATGGTCGCTATTCGCCAGCCGATCCGCCTGCGCCAGAAGCGCCAACATCCGCTCATTGCGGCTTACAAACGCCATCATCGTTACACCTCACTTCATGGGGGGGACTCCGTGGGAGTACCCTACGCCGTCGGCTCTGTGCCGCCACGGCCCCTTTTCCTACGGAGCCCCTTACGGGTCTCCTCGGGGGGCCTAACGGCGTCACAGACCCGCCGGCTTCGGGGACGCTCAGCTTCGTCTTGCGGCTTGGAACCATCAACACCCCTGTGGTTTCGCGGGCGCCCGAACGGCAGCCCAGACCCGCCGGCTTCGGGGACGCACAGCTACGTTTCACTGGCTTTCAACACCCTCGCCGGTCGCTGCGGGGGCGCTGACCGCCGGAGGCGATGCCCGAAACGTTTATACCTTAAGCAAATACGATGCCAATGCGGGGAGACGTGGCAGAAAACACGCTTCCGTGGGATTCTGGCCACTGGCCCTTCCCGGGCGCTGTCTGGAAACGGAGATTCCTGACCGGAAGGTGTCACCGGAGCGAGACACTTTCATGCCGCCCCAATTAAGAGAACGTGTGTTCTATTATTTATCGAATAAGAACGTACGTTCGTATATAAGGGTATAAAAAAAGGTTGGTAGCTTACTGCGTGCGTCCGTGGTCAGTCATAAACCTTGTACAGATACCACTGCTTCGGCTGGATCAGGAAGGTCAGTTCGTAGACGCCACCTCCGCCGGTGGCTACCCGGTAGGTTTTCATGTCGCTTTCCTGCTCCCACCAGCGTCCGGCCTCTACCCAGCAGTCCAGAATCTCCTTCACCTGTTGCCGGCCGCCATCGAACCGGAACGAGATTGGCAGGCCCCCGGGACCAGTTACCATGGCCACCAGGCGATTGATGATGCGGGCCATTGCTACCCCCGCCTCCCAGTGCTCTGTGTGCGGTACGGATCATGATAATGGAGCATTTGCTCACGCCAGGAGAGTTCGCCCCGTGGCCCCAGCCCTACCATGCGGGCGGGGAAACGCTCCTGCAGAAGAGAGAGAGCTTTTTCCAGCCGCTCCTCCCGTTCACACCGACCGGAATCGTCCCAGAGATCCATCTGCTGCCATGGCATGGGGCCAATGATCCCCAGGCGCACCGTTAACGCAGCGGCACAGATTTCTGCGCCGGACGCCGCCCCTTCCCCCGCTGGTTGCAGCGCCTTCGCCAGGAGGCCTACCAGTGCCTGCTGCAACGGATAGGTGGACTGCTGCAGCCGTGCCAGCGTTCGGCTCTCGGTTGCCTGGCGCCCATCGGCGCTCTGGAGGGTCAATGCCACCTCCTGGCAGCCTTCACCCCGGTCGGACAGTTGCTGCGACAATGCCGCTGCCGTTCGGTTCAGCACCTGCTCCAACAGGTCTCGCTCTCGCACTTCGGGGGTAAATTGCACATGTCGCTCCAGGGTACGTGGCGGATAGCAGGGCTTTACTGGTTCGGGATCGACGCCGTGACTCCAGAGAGCCACCTGCCGTCCCAACGGCCCCAACTGGCGCAGCCATTCGCCTTCGGGAATTTGCGCCGCCTCACCGATTCGCCGGATTCCCAGCCGGAGTAGGCGCCGCTGCACCTCCGGCAGTGCAGGCAAGTAGGTTACGGGCAGCGCAGACAGAAATCGTTCTTCCTCGCCGGGCAACACTACTCTCATGGTCTCGGGAGCCAACGGCGAGGCTTTACCAGGCCGCCAGAGCAGCCAGTTCTCCTTACATGCCAGGGCCGCCGCCCGCGCTACCAACTTCGAAGAACCCAGACCGGCGAAGGCTACGAAGCCATAGCTGGCGGCGATTTCCGCCAGACGCGTCACTTCATTTTTCAGCGTGGCCGACAGCTGCTGCCCTGGTACCGGGAGCGCAAGAAAAACTTGGTTCTGGTCGGCAGGCTCTATATAGGGAGTATAATCAAGACAACGGTCCCACCAGGACCGAGCGACAGCCGAAGGCTCCAACTGTTCGTATGGCACCGTAATGGCTTGCGGTGCATCCCGCAGCGCCTGCCTGGCAGGACTGCCTGCCACCAGCCCGCTGGCAAAGGCTTCACGGCTCCCATCGTAGACCCGGCCTTCCCGCAGCACCACCACTGGCTGATCGACCGCTGCCAGGCCGGCTTTCCTGGCTACAGCGGCATAAAAGCCCTGTACCTCCAGGTAAAGTACCCAGTGCATGCTTACGCCCCATTTCCCCGCCACGTTTCCGAACAAGTGTTCCCCAAACATGTGTTCTGTATCTCCATTCTATGCCCTGGCAAGGGAGGTGTCAACCCTGGCTACCATCCCTGAACTTCCAATTGACGGTAACCTGAAGAAGCGTTATACTCCTTGGGGACACGAAAATATACCATATAAAGTCAAAAAGATGGTACGGCTCCGTCAGAATGTCTTTAGATTTTATTGAAAAAGAACGGTGCCACGAAACCGTAATGCCGACATTCGGATTACAGAGTCGGGGTAAACTCCGGTGATCTCCCGGCCCCGCATCACCGGTCCGATCGAGGAGGAAAAAAGAGAATCGTGACGACCGCTCAATGGCTGTACATCATCCTGTTGTGCACTTATGCTGCCCTCTTCATCTTCTTTAGCCGGATGTTTTCTTGGCGCAATTATGCGGTGAAGAACTTCTACAACAAGCGCCCGAGTAATCTCTCGGAATCCTACATCGCCGACCTGGCCCATCAGGAAGGCAAGGAGATTCCTTTCATTTCCATTTTCGTTCCTGCACGAAATGAAGCTGACGTGATTGAAAAGACCGTGGACCATCTGGCGCACCTCCGCTACTTCCCGGACCAGTATGAAGTGCTGGTCTTAACCGATGAGAAGGAGTGGCAGGCTGCCGAGCAGGAGCGCAACGGGATCATCGAGTCCCTCACCAGCTTCCTGGCCGAAGAGACCGAATGGCCGAGTGGCGAGAAGAACGAATCGGTTCTGATTGCCCTGCTGAGCCGGCTTGCGCTGGAAGAAGCGCAAATGGCCGAGCGGAAGACCGGTCCCTACCTTTCCGTCCGTGAGATCCTTTCGCTCTCGCCCTTCCAGCGGCA
>JBLNEM010000525.1:0-3016 GCA_050262655.1 Mycobacterium leprae
CCAGCGATTGCTCCGAGCGGGTCTGCAGATAGAGCACGCCGGGACCGGTGAACTCGCAGACCAGGCCCTCGCCGCTGGTGATCGTGCTGATCCAGCCCGAAGCGGCCTTACGCACCCCGAACCCCATCCCCTCGGTGAACGCCACCACATGGCCGGTGTCTACGACGTAACGCTCGCCGGGGATCAGTTCCCGCCTGTGCAGAGCGCCATAGGTGTTGAATAGCAGCAGGCCGCTCCCCTGAACCCGGAGCAAGAAGAGGCCACCGCCGCCGAAGAAACCACGGGCCCCACCCCAGTGGCTGTCGATGTTCAGACGGGCGTCGCCGGCCAGGTATGAACCCGACTTCAGGTAGAAGGTCTCACCGTGCATCTCCAGTGCGGCGACGTCGCCTGGCAATGCGGGTGCCAGGGTCAGTTCACCTTGCCCGCCTTCCACCCGATACCGGCTGGTAAAGAAGGACTCGCCCCCGAGCACCGTGCGGGACAGCGCTCCGAGGAAGCCACCTTTCATCTCGCTCTGGAGTTGAACGTTGCCGCTCATGGAGACCATGGCTCCCGGTTCAGCCTGGACCTCTTCCCCCGAATTCAGGATTAACCGTGCCAGTGCGTGACTCGGCTGGTACAGTATTTCATAATCCATAACGTTCCCCCACTTCCCCTTATCAGCACAACAGTCTACCGATTCCAGTGGCCCGCCAATATTTCCTGCAAAGTGATAAAAGGAACTATCCCCGCCTGCGCAGCGTCCAAAGGATGAAGAGGCGATGACAATGAGACTCTCTGAGTGGCACCCATGGATCTACGCGTTCCGTGTGGGCCAACTCCAACTCAACCGGACCCTGTCCGACCGGTTCAGTGCGATCCGGCTGGCCACCAGCCGAACCGCGGACCCGCTGCCGGTCCAGTGCATGCGGTACCAGTCCCTGCTGCGCCGCCGGCTGGGGGATACAGACCCGCAGCTGCAGGAGAACAAGGTGGTGAACCTGCGCCTTGCGGTGGACACCATGGACGGTGTGCTGATCCGACCGGGCGAGACCTTCTCCTTCTGGCGCCTGGTGGGCTCCCCTACCGCCCGCAAAGGCTACCTGCCAGGGCTGGTGCTGCGCAATGGCGAGGCCGGTGTCGGCACCGGCGGTGGACTCTGCCAGCTATCCAACCTCCTGTACTGGATGGCGCTGCACAGCCCCCTCCGGGCGGTGGAGCGGCATCATCACAGCTTCGATGCGTTCCCCGACGCATTCCGGGTCGTGCCCTTCGGCACCGGCGCCTGCGTCTTCTATAACTACGTCGACCTGCGGCTGTACAACCCTACAGAGATCACCTTCCAGTTCCGGATCGTCGTGGGTGAGCAGCACCTGAAAGGGGAACTCCTGGCCGATCGGGAACTGCCCGTCACCTATGAAATCCACGAGCGGGGGCACCGCTTCGTGCAGGTGGGCCAAAGAACCTACCGGGAGAACGAGATCTGGCGCAGCCAAATTGACCGGGCCACCGGCGCCGCACTCGATGAACAGAAGCTGATGCACAACTTCTGCGAAGTGAAGTACAAGGCCGATGCCGTCGCACCATGAAGGAGAGGCGATCCCCCCTGAAACGTGCAATCCCTCTGATGCTTGTCCTGCTGCTGACCATCAGTAGTCCCGTCCTCGCTGATTCGGCGCCGATGCTGGCGGTCGGCCCAAACCTTCAGCCGATGGAGAGCACCACGGTCCGTCTGGAGAGCGAGCGAATCGACATCCGGCTGCACGCCGATGAAAGGACGCCGCTGATTCTGTCTGACGCGGCTGCCGACTACCGGATTCAGTTCCACTTTGTGCCCACCGCCGATGAAAGCCTCACCCTGGGCTTCCCCCTCTTCGTGATCGACCAGGCGAACCGCATCGACGGCGCACACATCCAGGACTTCAGGGTTCAAACGGGGGGCAACGAACTGCCGACCGAGACGAAAACGGCGCTCTACCAGGGGATCAACACCGAGTGGGCCACCTTCCCCGTCAGCTTCCAGAGTGGCAAACCGCTGGACCTGGAGATCACCTATCGGATGCCGGTCGCACCGGCAGGCAAGTTCTGGGACGCCGACCTCTGGCTCGGCTACGTGATCCGCACGGGCGCCTATTGGGCGGGCACCATTGGCAAGGCCGAGGCGAACCTCACGGTGGACCGCCCCCTGCGCCCGGAGGATATCCGCACCACCGGTCGCCCCGGCGCCCCCGGAACCACCCCGGGGTGGGTGCTGCAGAACGGCGGGCTGCACTGGGAATGGCAGGAGGTCGAGCCCGACTTCGACCTTTCCGTACAGGTAGCCAACATCTACTGGCTGGACATGCCAACCGAAATTCGCAAACTGCTAGGTCAAGCCTATCCTGACCGAGATACACTTCTGCGCGCTTATGCCGGCATCGAGCCCCTGATACGGGGCAATGAGCGGGCCGATTCGTGGCCCCCGGTCCGGGAGGGCAGTTCCAAGCAGGTGGGCCTGCTGCTCCTGAAAGACGCAGTGGCCCGTACTGCAGAGTACATAGATCGATATCCGGCTGATTGGGAGATTCGGCGGCAGTACCTGTATCTGGTGGGAAGAGCCTGGTCCGTCCAGTGGGACGAAAACCTCTTTAACACATGGCTGACCGCCAGCCTGCGCTATCGCACGGACGGTGGCCCCGCCAGCAACACCAGCCCGGAGAGCGTGCCCGCCGCCATGCTCCAGCAGCAGAAGGTGCGCCTGACGGATGCCTCCCAGGCCAACGCCGCCGCCTTCCTGACCGCGGTGATGCCGCCGCGCTTCATGAACGAGGCTGCCGCTCGAAAATGGGTAGAGGATAACACCGGGACCGGACCCGAACCGATCCTGGCCGCCAGGTACACTCAGCCCCTGATGACAGAGGCGCTGAAGCGGGTAGTCGCATACACGCCGCCGGCACCCGATCCGGCAGGCAGCGCCCCCGCCGCCCCACAACCGGCGGCTGAGCCAACCCCAGCCGCGCCCGCCTCCGCCCCGGCGCCGCAGAACGGCTGGCTC
>JBLNEM010000526.1:0-9140 GCA_050262655.1 Mycobacterium leprae
CACCTGCTGGTGGACATGCCCGACCGGACGACCCTTCTGGGCATCCGAGACCGGGCGCTGTTGGAAGTGCTCTACAGTACGGGAATGCGGGTCAGTGAACTGGTTTCGCTGAACCTGGGGACGATCGACCAGAGCGACGGCTGGGTTGTGATTTTCGGTAAGGGGCGGAAAGAGCGTGCGGTGCCGGTCGGCAGTAAGGCACTGGAGGCGTTGAAAGAGTACCAGTCCCAGAGCCGGCCACATTTGCTGGCGAAGGCCCCGGAAGAGGCACAAGCCAAGCCATTGCGGCAGCAACCGCTGTTCCTGAACAAGTGGGGGACCCGGCTCTCTGACCGGAGTGTCCGTCGAATTCTCGATGGCTACATCCAACAGATGGCCATCAAGACACACGTGAGCCCACACACCATTCGCCATTCCTTCGCTACGCATCTGCTCAATCACGGCGCCGATCTGCGCTCGGTCCAGGAATTGCTGGGCCACAGCAGTCTCTCTACGACACAGATCTACACGCACGTGACCAAAGAGCGGCTGCGGGCCGAATACCTGCGGACGCACCCGCGACAGAAGAGGGCTGACCAGTCGGAACCAACCGAGTAGCGCCCCGCAGCGGTGGAAGATAACCGGACCATACCGTTTAGCCGTATCCCGACGGGGAACGACAAAGTCTTAAAATAGACGGGTAAAATTCTCGGTTATAACCCTTGCCTAAAGAGTCCGTTCTGTGGTAAAGTCCTA
Organism: Mycobacterium leprae; assembly: GCA_050262655.1. GTDB lineage: Bacteria > Bacillota > Sulfobacillia > Symbiobacteriales > Symbiobacteriaceae > DASXVX01. Next base: position 736 of record JBLNEM010000526.1, read on the forward strand.
AAGGATGTTGGAAATCTAACCAATGGTCCGTACTTGGGCCCGGTCAGATCCCTAAGCCTATTTAGAGTTAAGTTTTAAGCTGATTTTTTCCAATCACCATGCAACTGAATGGAGGCCTGTTTTTCGTGAATACCCTGCTTGAGAAAACTCGCCGCATCAATCGTCTGATGCAGAAGAGTGCCGGTACCACCGTTAACTTCAGTGAAATGGCCCATGTCCTGTCCGAACTCCTGTCTGCCGATGTCTACGTCGTTTCCCGTCGTGGCAAGATCCTGGGCGCCCGTCTGCAGACCGGTGCCAACGATGAGAAGCTGCGCGGCGCTTCTTTCTCTGACGAGTTTAACCTCCGGCTGATGAAGCTGGATGACACCACTTCGAACGTCGCTGAGGGCAGCCTCAACGTGCTTCAGGAGGAGAACCAGTATGCCTTCGAGGCGAAGCTGGTTACCTACGTGCCGATTAACGGCGGTGGCGAGCGCCTGGGTACCCTGGTTCTGGGCCGGGGCAGCGAGTTCACCGATGAAGATCTGATCCTGGCCGAGCAGGCTGCCACTGTCGTGGGCGTGGAGATTCTCCGTGCTCATGCCGGCGAACTGGAGGAGGAGGCCCGCAAGAAGGCCGCCGTTCAGATCGCCCTCGGCACCCTGTCCTACTCCGAGTTGGAGGCTGTCCAGCACATTTTTGATGAGCTGGAAGGCAGCGAAGGCCTGCTGGTTGCCTCCAAGATCGCCGACCGCGTTGGCATCACCCGGTCGGTCATCGTGAACGCCCTGCGCAAGTTCGAGAGCGCCGGCGTGATCGAGTCCCGCTCGCTTGGCATGAAGGGCACCCACATCAAGGTCCTGAACGACCGCCTGGTGGAGGAGCTCCGCAAGCTGCGGTAATCCCGACAAAGAAAATCAAGCGCCACCCGTTTGGGTGGCGCTTTTGATTTGGCTCGGTTCCGACCAACTCGGGTGCCGGTCAGCAGGCGCGGGGAGATGGGACATTGCCACGGATTACACGGATTGGGGGGGCCCTGTCCCGGCCACACAACGAAGCTGAGCGTCGCCGCAGCCGGCGGGTATGTGACGCCGTTCGGGCTCCGACGGCGGTACTTCGGGGGAGTTAAGACCGTAAAACGAAGCCGAGCGCCCCCGGAGCCGGCGTGCTCCTACCCGTGAACGAAGCTGTGCGATCCCGCAGCCGGCGGGTCTGTGCCGCCGTTCGGGCTCCGACGGCGGTACTTCGGGGGAGTTAAGACCGTAAAACGAAGCTGAGCGCCCCCGGAGCCGGCGTGCTCCTACCCGTGAACGAAGCTGTGCGTTCCCGCAGCCGGCGGGTCTGTGCCGCCGTTAGGCCCCCCGAGGAGACCCGAAGGGGCTCCGCAGGAAAAGGGGCCGTGGCGGCACAGGCCCGACGGCGGAGGGACCTCCCACGTAGTGCCCCGCGTCCGTGGCAGAACCTGACCCCCGACGGAGGGGATGCCCACGAAGTGCCCCCCCTGGTAGGATTTGAAGAAATTGGCCTTCCTTGAAGGAGAGAGACGCTGGCCGGGTCGAATCCCCACAAGAGTAAAATGTTAACTTGGATTGGACGGGAGGGTGCCAATGTGATCAAGGTGACCACGTTACGTGCCAAGGCGCCCGCACTGGTCATTAACGCTGACCTGATTGAAACGGTGGAAGCTACGCCGGATACGGTGATCACCCTGACCACCGGCCACAAATATCTGGTGCAGGAGACGCCCGACCAGGTGATTTCCCTGGTGATCGCATACAGGCGCGCACTGAACCGCCCTGCACCTACGTCAGAGATAGCCGAATAGATCCCGTGACAGCCTGTGGCTGTGAAGGAGCACTGATCAGATGGAGGCAATGATCTCCCAGACAGAGATTGATGCGCTGATGCTTGCCAGACAGCAAGCAAACGCTGCACCGCCGGCCCGGCTCCAGGATTCCGACCTGCCGCTGCTCACCGGTCTGCTGAGCGACTTCGTACAGCGGGCGCTGGCTTCGGCCACCGCAGTCACCGGCGCGGCATGCGAGGGTATGGTGTCCGATGCCGTCATTACGCCTTCGACCGGCGTATCCAACCTGGGTTCGCCGCAGGTGTTCGTTGGCAGCAGCCGACTGGCGGGGGGCCTGGTCGGTTCCCTGTACTACGTGGTCCCTTCCCCGTTCGGTCTGCTCATGATGGCCGAACTGGAGAAGAACGCACCGCCCGAGTCGTCGCCCAAGGCATCCATACAGGCCATGGGTGACTTCCTTACGCTTTGGAACGAGGCAGGCTTCAGTGCCCTGGGTGACGTTCTGGGCGCAGAGGTGACGGAGGCGGCTGTGGCCGCGGCGGTGGCCGGCTCCCTGGCCGAAAAGAGCCTGGAAGCCCCGGGTTCTCCCCTGGTGAGCGTGAGTGTCGACCTGGCGGTGGGCGATGCCATGGGCCGCCTGCTGCTGGTGATTCCGGAGACGGTTGCCATGAAACTGGTGACGGCCGTCAAGGCGAAGCAGCAGCCAGAGCCGGCAGCCCCTGTTCTGCCGCAAGCGGCAGGAGAGACGACTCCCGCTCTCCCGGCGGAGATGGAGGTCACCCCCGTTGAGGTCCCGGCGACTCAGCCCGCCGCTCCGGCTCCAGCCCTGGCCCCGACCCCGGCCCCAACGCCGGATGCCGAGGTTGCGGCTGCGGCTGCGGCTGCGGTTGTGGATCCAACGCCGTCGGCCCCGTCCGTGGCGCCCGCTCCGGCAGCGGCTGTGCCGCCGCCCAGGAACCTGGAACTGCTGAAGGATGTAGTCCTGCAGGTCACCGTGGAACTCGGGCGTACCCACCGGAAGCTGAAGGATGTGTTGGCGCTGGCCCCGGGCTCCGTGATGGAACTGGACCGGCTGGCCAACGAGCAGGTCGATGTGATGGTGAACGGCCGGCCGATCGCCAAGGCCGAAGTGGTTGTGGTGGACGAGAACTATGGCGCCCGTGTCACCACGGTCGTCAGTCCAGGCGAGCGCGTTCGTACTTTCGGCTGATTCTTACGGCCGCTGGAGCGGGTGAAATACGTTCATGCACGAAGTTCAGTTCGTTGCCAGAACCCTGCGGGAGGCCCTCGCCCTGGTACGGGCCCAATTGGGGCCCAATGCCGTGGTGATGCGCACTGAAGAGATCAAGGTTGGCGGTTTCCTTGGGTTCTTCCGGCAGAAACGCATTCGGGTCACTGCCTGCGCCCCCCTTCAGGGCGCTGCTGCGGCCTGGTCGGTGGCGGACGCTCCCCTCGCTCCGACTGCCCCCGTGCAGCCGGCCGAAGTCCGGAGTTCCATGGCCGGCATGCGGGATACCATTACCGGCATCATGGATCGGGTGACCGACAGCCGGCCCGGCCGGCTCGAGTCGGTGGCCACGGATCTGAAGGCCACGCTGCTGGCCGCCGGCATCGCAGAGGAGGCGGCCCAAGACCTGGTCGCCCGTGTACGCAGCCAGAGCGGTCGGACCACGACCTATCGGCAGATGCTGGGGCTGGCCCGGGAACTGATGAGCCGGGACCTACAGTGGGTTGAACCGATACGGCCGGGGCGCCGGGTGGTCACATTGATCGGGCCCACCGGCGTCGGCAAGACCACAACGTTGGCCAAACTTGCGGCCCAGAGCGTGCTGCAGCAGTCCGCCCGTGTGGCCCTGGTCACGCTGGATACGTTCAAAATCGGGGCAGTCGATCAACTGCGGATCTACAGCGAGATCCTGGGGGTGCCGCTGGAGGTGGCCTATGATCCGGTGGAACTGAGCCAGGTTCTGGCCAGGCTGTCCGACCGGGATCTGATTCTGGTGGACACGGCCGGCCGCTCACCCCGAAACGCCACGCAGTTGGAAGAACTGAAGAACTACATGGATGTCCTGAACCCGGACGAAACCTATCTGGTCATGAGCCTGACCTCCGGCTACCGCGATGCCCTCCGGATCGTGGACAACTATGAAGCCGTGGGCTTTGACCATTTGCTGTTCACCAAATGGGATGAAGCCGAGACACCGGGCCTGATCTACAGCGTCGCCCACCAGTGCCGGCGCCCCCTGTCGTACATCACCACCGGCCAGAACGTGCCGGAAGATATCGAAGTGGCCGATCCGGAAGCCATTACACGGGCGATTCTCGGGGCCTCATTCGAGTAGGAACCAGCAGGCCCATCCCGGGTCGCGCGGAGGTAGATGAACCTTGCAACTGCAACTGCCGAAGGTCAACCAGAAAGTTGAACTGAAACTCCTGCACGGACCCTATGCGGGTACCTACTCCACGTTCGTGGAGAGCGTGGACATCCGGGTCCTCTCCCTGGTCAGGCCGGCCATGGGCGGTTATGCCGTGCCGCTGCGGGCTGGCGACCCGGTGCGGGTCGAATATGCCGTGGAGAACACGGCGCGGGTTGACTTCCCGACACGAGTGATGGGGCTGGAGATGCGCGTGCTGCCCGTGGTTCTGTTGGCCTATCCGCAGCAGAAGCAGGTCGAGCAATCGCAGCAGCGTGAGTTTGTCCGCCTGGAGACCGTGCTGAACCTTACCTACTCTGTGGTCTTTCTCCCCGGCTATCGGGTCCCGCCGCAAGGCGTCACCAGCAGCCGGACGCACGACATCAGCGGCAACGGTGCGCAGATTCAGGTGCCGGTGAACTATCCCCCTGGAACCCAACTGGACCTCCGGTTCGACGTGGACGGAGCATACATCCGGGCGTTGGGGCAGGTAATCCGCACCATTCCGGGTCCGGGGAAGAGCGCCTGGGCCGGCATCCGCTTTGTGGGCATCGATGAGCGGGATCGTGAACGGCTCATCCGCCACATTTTTGAGCAGCAGCGGGAGCGGCGGGCCAAGGGCTTGCTCTAATTGCGAAACGGTGGTAAATTCAGGGTGACGAGCCCCGCATACAGCGGGGAGTTCGGCGGAGTCGGGGGGGATCGCCCATGTCGATTCGGCCCATTGATACGCTGACGCTGATACCCACCTTGAATCAGGCCAATCGCCTGCAGCATGAAAAGCAGTTTCAGCCCATGCTGATGCAGCAGGTTCAGGACGTGGTCAAGCAGGGCGAGTATGACCGCGCCAAGAATCAGGTGAAGGCCAAAGAGAACGCTGAGCATGCACGAATCCAGCAAGAGAGCAAGGGGAAAGGCGAAGGCGGCGAGCCCAAGCACTCCAAGAAGGAGCAGCCCAACGGGAAAACGGCCGCCGAGGGCCAGAAGAAGCCGCAGGCCGCCTCCCACCATCTTGATGTGAAAGTGTAGTCCGAGCCAGTCTGTCCAACGGACCCCGGCATATTCCTTGAGAAGGCCGAGGTCCGTTTTACTTTGCCTGCGGCCGGGGAGCGGTGGCCATGCGGACGGGAACGGTTACCCCCATGGGTGCTTTTGTCGTGGGGCTATGTACGGGGCTGGCGGCAGCGGCATTGCTGTTGGCGGGCAGCGTGCAGCGCCTGCGGACCGAAGGGCTGGCGGTGCCCATTGAGACCGCGTCGATTCGGCGCCAGCTGGACGCCGAGCTACGCAGCGGAGTGCGGCAGGAATTGCCGGTGGCGCTGCAGGGGCTGAAGAAGGAGTTGGCAGGCCGCGGCGGCGCCGAGGCAGCCAGGCGGCTCTCGAACCTGACGATTAACCTGGATGGCATGGTGGTCACGCTGCCGCCGGAGGTGGTCAGTCAGGTGCAGGCCCAACTGGACGGCGCCATCAAGGCAGGCACCGAGGCGGCCCTGCCGCAGGCCGAGGTGGAGCGCCTGGCCGATCAGATGGCCGCAAGGGCTTCGGAGCGGATGGCGAACAGCCTCCAGGAACGACTGGCAGCGCAATCGCTGGTGGTGCGACCCTTCCCCTGGCTGAAAGTGCCGGTTCGTTTGGCGGCGGAATAGTTCAAGCGACATATACTGTGATCCAGCCGTGAAAATCCTTTGCCAGTGCGCCTAGGATATGCTAAGATATCCGTTGGTGTCATTACACACGCTGGGTGACAGTTGCGGTGATGCTGACCGGAAGCGATCAGTGCTGCAGCTGGAGGATCCCGGCGGCGGTCCCAAAATCCATGGAGGTGAGTGTTTCCCGTGTCTGTCATTTCGATGAAGCAGCTTCTGGAAGCCGGCGTTCACTTTGGCCATCAGACCCGTCGTTGGAACCCTAAGATGAAGGAGTATATCTTCACCGAGCGGAACGGCATCTACATTATCGACCTGCAGAAGACCGTTCGCATGGTGGAGGGCTGCTACAACTTCGTCCGTGACGTTGCAGCCGACGGTGGTAAGGTTCTGTTCATCGGTACCAAGAAGCAGGCTCAGGACGCCGTCCGCGAGGAGGCCGAGCGCTGCGGTGGTTACTTTGTCAACCAGCGTTGGCTGGGCGGCATGCTGACCAACTTCGAGACCATCAAGAAGCGTATCCATCGCCTTACCGAGCTCGAGGAGATCGAGACCACCGAAGCCTGGTCCAAGCTGACCAAGAAGGAGCAGGCCGGTATCATGCTCGAGAAGGAGAAGCTCGAGAAGTACCTGGGCGGCATCAAGGGCATGAAGGGTCTGCCTGACGCCGTGTTCATCATCGACCCGCGCAAGGAGCGCATCGCTGTTGCCGAGTGCCGGAAGCTGGGCATTCCCATCGTGGCCATCGTGGACACCAACTGCGATCCCGATGAGATTGACTATATCATCCCGGGCAACGACGACGCCATCCGTGCCGTCAAGCTGCTGACCGCCAAGATGGCCGACGCCGTCATCGAAGGCCGCCAGGGCGTCGACGCCACTCCGGTTGCGGAGAGCGCCGAAGCGGGCGCTGAAGCCGAAGTCGAGAGCATGGAAGATGCCCCGATCGAGGTTCAGTAAGCTCAGTAAATAGGAAGCGTATGAGCGGGGCTGACATGAGGAAATCTATCCCTCTGGTGGGATTGACGCCCTGTCGCCCCGCTTTTTCATGCGAATTCGGTTACCGCATGTGGGCAGAAGCCCAAACAGGGGGTTTTTTATAATGGCTGAGATTACCGCAAAGATGGTAGCTGACCTCCGCGCCAAGACCGGCGCCGGCATGATGGATTGCAAGAAGGCCCTGACCGAAGCCCAGGGCGACATCGAGAAGGCCACCGACTGGCTGCGTGAGAAGGGCCTGGCCGCTGCGGCCAAGAAGGCGTCCCGGATTGCTGCCGAAGGCCGCATCTACTCCCTCGTGCCGGAGATCACCCTTGGCACCATGGTGGAAGTCAACTGCGAGACCGACTTTGTGGGCAAGGGCGACGAGTTCAAGGCGCTCTGCCACGACGTGGCCGAAGTGATCCTGGCCAAGAACCCCGCCGATATCGACGCGCTGAATGCGACGCTGGGCGACAAGATCATCAACGCCACCGCCAAGATCGGCGAGAAGATCTCCGTTCGCCGCTTCGCCCGGTATCAGGTTGCCAAGAGCGGCCTGGTCCATTCGTACATCCACGGCGACGGTCGCGTGGGCGTGCTCATCGAGTTGGAGACCGCCAGCGACGCCGTTGCTGCCCACGCCGAGGTGAAGAACCTGGCGCAGGAACTGGCCCTGCAGGTCGCCTCCATGAAGGCCCGGTATGTTGACCGTACCGAGGTCCCGGGCGAGGAGATCGAGCATGAGAAGGAGATCCTGAAGGCCCAGGCGATCAACGAGGGCAAGAAGCCCGAGATCGCCGAGAAGATGGTCCAGGGCCGCATCGCCAAGTACTATCAGGAGTACTGCCTGGTCGACCAGGAGTGGGTCAAGGACAGCAGCAAGACCTGCGGCCAGCTGGTCAAGGAAGTCGCCGGCAAGGCCGGTGGTGACATCCGCATCGTGCGGTTTGTTCGCTGGGAGAAGGGCGAGGGCATCGAGAAGCGTTCCGATGACTTCGCTGCTGAAGTTGCAAAGGCAGCCGGCCTCAACAAGTAGCATTGAGCAGGGGAGGGCGGGAGGTATTGATACCTCCCGCTTCTAGTACCAACCAACCCCTTTGAGTATGTAGATGTTAGGGCCTGGAGGAAACTCTCGGGAGAACGTAGAAAGCCTCAATGCCACAGGGGGGTTCTGGGATGGAAAAACCCATTTACAAGCGGGTCGTGCTGAAGCTGAGTGGTGAGGCACTGGCCGGTGAGAAGGGCTTTGGTTTGGATCCCGTGGTGGTCCGGTATATCGCAGCCCAGATCAAAACGGTGCGCGACCTTGGAGTCGAAGTAGCCGTTGTAGTAGGTGCAGGCAACTTCTGGCGTGGCCGGTTAGGTGCCGAGATGGGCATGGACCGGGCGACGGCCGACTACATGGGCATGCTGGGCACCGTGATGAACTCGCTGGCGTTGCAGGATGCCATCGAGCAGTTGGGTCTGCCTACCCGGGTCATGACGGCCGTGGAGATGCGTCAGGTAGCCGAGCCGTTCATTCGGCGTCGGGCGATCCGGCATCTGGAGAAGGGCCGGGTGGTGATCTTTGCCGCC
>JBLNEM010000527.1:0-7177 GCA_050262655.1 Mycobacterium leprae
CAACCCCCCCCCGGGTTCCGCGGTTGTCGGCTACCCTGCCTTTTGCCCCACCCCCACCCGGGGGGGGGGGGGGCTATTCCCCCCCCCCCCCACTTCCAAATGTACTTCTCTTACCAGCCGGCGTAGCCGGGATATGCAGCGATGCCGGGCAGACCAGCGGTGGTCGGGTAAGCAGAGGGAACGGTGGCGACGGTCGTCACGGGCACCGCATACTCATAGACCCGATACACAGTGGCGTTGGCGGCAGGGTATACGGCCGAGCCGGGAGCGATGGCCAGATCGTTGGCACCGGCCTGAGCACCGATAAAGGGCGAAAACGCCGGTAAGCCTGCTCCGAACGTGCCATAATTCATGCGTTCGCACACTCCTCTCTAACTCATGACCTCCGGGCAGAACCAGGGAAGGAGGTCGCAGCCCCTATAGGTGGGCGCTTCGCTCCCAAGGTATGTAATAGGTGCACGGGTTGTGAATAGGGGAGGGTAGCCTGACGGCGAGGAGGGGCAAGGACAAGAACAAAAAACCGGAGGATGGGGTGACCCATCCTCCGGTTCATCTCAGGCGGGAGTCTACTTTTCCTCCGCCGGGAAAGCCAGGTAGTGGAAGGTGTAGCCGTTGTCGCCGTCGGTAGCATACTTCTCCAGCAGTACCTGGAGCTCTGCCTGGAACCGCGGCAGTTCTTCCGGCGAAAGCTTGACACGGTATGAGCCGTAAGCCGTGGCTGGAATCGCATCTTCCCGAGCCGCAGCCTGTTCCAGGTCAGCGCGGTAAGCCCGGAGGAAGTCGGACTGGGTCTTGTTCAGGTCGCGCAGGAAGCTGGTCTCCAGATGGCTGGTACCTTCTGGCTGCCGGGCCAGATAAGGATCAGTCTGGAACTCCTTGGCGATCGACTGGTAATACTTTTCGATAATGCCGTTCTGGGTCTCCCGGGTGAACTTGAGTTCCACCAGGCCCACTTTCAGCAGTTGCTTGACATGATAGCTGGTCTTGGCGGGTTCTTCACCAAACTGATCAGCCAACTGCTTCGCTGTCATGGGCTTCTCTGACAAGACGCTGAGGATCTTGACCCGGGAAGCGTGACTAAGGGCCTTCAGTTGTTTGATGTCACTGATCGTGTACTGCTCGAGCATGAGGTCCCCGTCCCCTTTAGGTTGATCATATGATGACGATAAATTATTCAACGCTAAGTTTAACACGATGTGCCCCGTTCATAAAGGCATTCGGGCAATGACGAAACAATCAGTTTTGTGACGAACGAGAGAAGGCTGCAGGGGGGGCGGATTGCCCCCCCTGCACTCGTTTCTGCTATGCCCGCCGGATGGCGATCGCTTCGGCGGTGGACCAGAGATTCGGGAAACCGTCCGGCCAGCCCGTGCGCATGAACGATGCCGCTGCTTGCTCAACGAAAGCACGCACATCTTCGGGCAAGTCGGCCCCCCAGTGTGGGGCGACGGTGGACATCATGCGGACAAAGGATTCCGGCTGGTAGATTCGCTGCATTTGCATCGGGTTTCCCGCGTAAGGAACCAGGAAGCCGTTCCGCTGCATGGCCCTGCGGATTCCCTCGACCGTAGGCAGCTCAGGCATGGTGCGGCCGCCGTTGGAGCCGAAGAGTCGGACCAGAACGGTGTCCAACAGATTGTAGTAGTCCTTGAAGCCCGGCGCAGCCGCACAGATTAGCAGCAGCTTTCCGCCGGGGCGCAGAACCCGGTGCATCTCTGCCAGCGCACGGTCCTTGTCTTTGAACCAGTGGTAAACCGAGTTGCAGATGATCAGATCGAAGACCTGATCGGGGTATGGTAAACTCTCGGCGTCGCCCACCACAAACTGCGCCGGAAGCCCCATCTTCCGGGCCTTGGCCCTGGCGACTTCGATCATGCCGGGGGACAGGTCGATGCCGCACAGGAGTCGGGCGGGGCCGAACCAGCGCCGGGCCTCGAAGAGATTGATCCCCGTGCCGCAGCCGATATCCAATATGGCCGGCTGGGGTGGGAGCGAGACCTGCGGCATCAGCCGGTACAGGCCCATCAGATATTGCTGACCCACCATGGCATCCCAGAAGGGGGCAGTCTGCGAGTAACCCCTGGCCAGGCGGGCTTTGGTGGCATCCACGTGGCTTTGCGCACCCCCTATGTGCCAGCATATTCAGGGCATACAGGAGACGCCCCAAGTGTCACCAGCGGCAAAACGCCATACTATGGGAACGGCCCCGGCCGGCCCTGGCTTCTCTGTCCATGCCGGCCTTCGTACGTGGTTACCCGTTGACCGGCAGAGGAGGTTCCGCCCGTGCGTCGAGGAATGATCTCGGCTCCCCCATTTATGCCCCCGTCGGGGATGCGCTTTCCCGGTTCACCGCCCATGATGCCAACCATGCCCGGACCGATGCCCAACATGCCGTCGACGCCGCAGCAGCAAGGGCAGCAGGCGCCTTACCCCGCCTCCCAGGCCTACCAGGCCCCGCCCGTACAGCAGCAGACCCCGCCCATACCGCAGCAGGCTCCCATGGCTCCTGCCGCACCCTACATACCGCCACAGGCGGTCCAACAGGCTATGGCACAACAAGCGCTCATGGCCCAACTCTATCAGCCCATGCTGCAGCAGCAGATTCTGCAGCAGTATGTGGCCCGGCAACTGGTGCAGCAGCAGGCCCTGCAGCTCCTGGCCCAGCAACAGGCGCAGCAGCAACAGCCGCTGGCGGCCCAGCCGAAGCCTGAGCCTGCGCCCGCAGCACCGGCACTATCGGCCATCTCTGCGTCGGCACCGAATGTTCCTGCCCGCTCCAGGCTCTTTTCGACCAAAGGCACAGGTATTCAGTACTCCACTCGTGGATAAGGTCATGAACCGATAGTCTCAGGTCTTTGCCCCCGCCAGACCGTACATTCAGCGGTCTGGCGGGGGCAGAATATTTCAATGGCGCTCCCGACTGTAAGATCAGTGGAAGAGCGGAACCAGCCAGCAGCCTCGACAGATTGTTCGTTCAGTAACAAACGAGCGGAGCTTGTTCGTTGTGGCACAAGCCCTGCGTCGATCACCACTCTGATCTCTCGTGTAAGCGAAAAGCAATAAACGCGAGAAAATCTCTGCCAATCCCAGCAGGATACTATCAGGTGATGGTAGTACTTTAGACTATGAACCTTTAACCGACAAAGGTATTCCCCGTGGAGGGGCTACGTGGTAGACTCCACCGCGTATGAACTTGTTGGTAAATTGCGCAGTTTGTACCTGGTTTCACATTCGGAAATGCTCCATCCAAACCGGCCAGGCCGGATTAGAGGCAAACGACACAGGGGGTAAGGATTTTGGCTGAATTCACCAAGTTGACCCCACCCGCACGGGGCCAGAAGATTACCATGGTTGACGGCAAGCTCGTGGTCCCGAACAACCCGATCATCCCGTTCATCGAAGGGGATGGCACGGGACGTGACATCTGGCGGGCCAGCCAGCCCGTGTTCGACGCCGCAGTGGCGAAGGCCTACGGCGGCACCCGCAAGATCGAGTGGTTCGAAGTCTATGCCGGCGAGAAGTGCTTCAACCAGTTTGGCCAGTGGTTGATCGACGACACCCTGACCGCCATGAAGGAATACCGCGTCGGCATCAAGGGCCCCCTGACCACTCCGGTTGGCGGCGGCATCCGTTCGCTGAACGTGACCCTGCGGCAGGAACTCGACCTGTACGCCTGCGTCCGGCCCTGCCGGTATTTCAACGGCGTGCCGAGCCCCGTGAAGTATCCGGAGAAGACCGATGTGGTCATCTTCCGTGAGAACACCGAAGACATCTACGCCGGCATCGAATGGAAGGCCGGTTCGGCCGAAGCCCTGAAGATCCAGGCGTTCATCGAGAAGGAACTGGGCAAGAAGATCCCCAATACCGCCGCCGGTTACGACCAGGTCGGCATTGGCATCAAGCCCGTTACGGAGTTCGGCTCCAAGCGGCTGATCCGTTCCGCCATTGAGTACGCCATCGCCAACGGCCGGAAGAACGTTACCCTGGTGCATAAGGGGAACATCCAGAAGTTCACCGAAGGCGCTTTCCGTGACTGGGGCTACCAGGTCGCCACCACGGAGTTCCGGGATTACTGCATCACCGAGGACGAGCTGTGGAGCGAGCAGTATAACGGCAAGATGCCTGCGGGCAAGATCCTTGTCCGTGACCGCATCGCCGACATCACCTTCCAGCAGCTGCTCCTGCGCCCCGACGAATGGGATGTGCTGGCTACCTGCAACCTGAACGGCGACTACATGTCTGACCACGTTGCGGCCATTGTGGGCGGTCTCGGCATTGCTCCGGGCGCCAACATCTCCTACACCGGCGGCTATGGCCTCTTCGAGGCGACCCATGGCACGGCGCCGAAGTACGCCGACATGGATAAGGTCAACCCGGGCTCGGTCATCCTCTCCGGCGAGATGATGTTCCGGTACATGGGCTGGACCGAGGTGGCAGATCTGATCGTCAAGGGCATCGAGGGTGCCATCAATGACAAGCGGGTCACTTATGACCTCGCCCGCCAGATGGAAGGCGCCACCGAGATCAAGTGCTCCGAGTTCGGTCAGGAGATCATCAAGCACATGTAGTGCTTCCAGAGCGGGTCGCGTCCCGCGACCTGCCGTCAAATATTTCCTTGGGGAAGGGGTCCTGTTTTCATGGCACGCAGCAAGATTTCGATTATCGGCTCGGGTTTCACCGGCCAGGGGACGGCCATTTTCGCCGCCGCTCGTGACCTGGGTGACATCGTTCTGGTCGATCTGCCGGCCAAGGAGAACTTTGCGAAGGGTGTAGCCCTTGACCTGATGGAAGCGATGCCGGTTTTCGGCAACGACACGCACTTCAGCGGCACCGCCAACTACGAGGATATCGCCGGTTCTGACATCGTGGTCATCACCGCCGGCCTTCCCCGCAAGCCCGGCATGAGCCGTGAGGACCTGGTCAACGTCAACGCCGGTATCGTGAAGGATATCGCCGGCAAGGTTGCCACCTATGCGCCGAACTCCACGATTATCGTTCTGACCAACCCGGTCGACTCCATGACCTATGTGGCCCTCAAGGCCTCCGGCTTCCCGAAGAACCGGGTCATCGGCCAGTCCGGCGTGCTGGACACCGCCCGCTATCGCACCTTCCTGGCCAATGCCCTGGGCGTTTCCTTCCAGGACATCACCGGCTGCGTGCTCGGCGGCCATGGCGACGAGATGGTTCCGTTGGTCCGCTACACCTATGCTGGCGGCATTCCCGTTGAGAAGCTGCTGCCGAAGGAGACCATCGATGCGATCGTCAACCGGACCCGTAAGGGCGGCGGCGAAATCGTCAACCTGATGGGCACCTCGGCCGGCTACGCCCCTGGCATGTCCCTGGTGGAGATGATCGAGGCGATCCTGCACGACCGCAAGCGCATCATCCCGACCATCGCCTACCTGGAGGGCGAGTATGGCTACAACGATATCTGCCTGGGCGTCATGACCGTGCTGGGCGCCGGTGGTATCGAGAAGGTGATGGAGATCGAGCTGACCGCCGACGAGAAGGCTGCCATTGACAAGGGTGCCAACGGCATCAAGGAGATGGTCCAGTTCCTGAAGTCCGGCGTTTTGGCCTAAGGTACGGTACAGCCCGGTCGGTGGGGGCTGGCCGGGCTACACTTTCTCTTTAAGTAAGTGATTGCTCACTGGTTGCGGCTTATGCTCCAACACATGGGTACCTTTTAAGGGAGAATGGGGATTATGTCAAAGCTGAAGGATGTGCTCCGGCAGCGGATCGAAGAGGCCCGTCCCCGCACCACTCGACTGGTCAAGGAGTTCGGCAAGGTCGTCATCGACCAGGTCACCATTGACCAGACCATCGGCGGCGCTCGCGACATCAAGGCGCTGGTGACCGACATCTCCTACCTGGATCCGCAGGAAGGCATCCGCTTCCGCGGCAAGACCATTCCGGAGACCTTCGCCGCTCTGCCGAAGCGTGCAGGCGCTGAATTCCCGACCGTCGAGGCCTTCTGGTACTTCCTGCTGACCGGCGACATCCCCACCCAGGCTGAGGTGGACGAAGTCACCGCCGAGTGGAAGGAGCGCCAGCAGGTTCCCGCCTATGTCTTCGACGTGATCAAGGCCCTGCCGAAGGACAGCCATCCGATGGTGATGCTCTCCACCGGCATCCTGGCCCTTGAGAAGGAGTCCAAGTTTGCCGCCTTCTACAACTCCGGCAAGTTCAACAAGAACGTTGCCTGGGAGTATATGTACGAGGATGCCAGCGATCTGGTGGCCCGCATCCCCATTATCGCTGCGTTCATCTATCGCTATAAGTACAAGAACAACGAGCAGATCGCGATCGATCCCAAGCTCGATATGGGCGCCAACTTTGCGCATATGCTGGGCGTGCCTGCGCCTTATGATGATGTGGCCCGGATGTACTTCATCCTGCACTCCGACCATGAGTCGGGCAACGTCTCGGCCCATACGGGTCACCTGGTGGCCTCGGCTCTGTCCGACGCTTACTACTCTTACTCCGCCGCCCTGAACGGTCTGGCCGGCCCGCTGCATGGCCTTGCCAACCAGGAAGTGCTCTCCTGGATCATGAACTTCCAGAAGAAGCTGAACGGCGAGGAGCCGAACCATGAGAACGTGACCAAGGCGCTGTGGGATACCCTGAACGCCGGCCAGGTCATCCCGGGCTACGGCCATGCCGTCCTGCGCAAGACCGACCCCCGGTACACCGCGCAGCGTGAGTTCGCCCTCAAGCACATGGCGGATGACCCCCTGTTCAAGCTGGTCGGCACGATTTACGAAGTGGCGCCGGACATCCTGCGGGAGCAGGGCAAGGCCAAGAACCCCTGGCCGAACGTCGACGCTCACTCTGGCGTAATCCAGTGGCACTTCGGCGTCCGGGAATGGGACTTCTACACCGTCCTGTTCGGCGTCGGCCGTGCCCTAGGCGTCATGGCCAACATCACCTGGGACCGCGCCCTCGGCTACGCCCTGGAGCGCCCGAAGTCGGTCACCACGGCCATGCTGGAGCAGTGGGCCGCCGAAGCCACCCAGAACCAGTAATCCACCGGATTCCCCGAAAAGCCTGCCTCGAAACGAGGCAGGTTTTTCTTTTGCCCGTAGTATGTTAGAAGGGGCGGGGGCTTCGCGAGAATCGCCTCCGCCGTCGGGCCTGTGCCGCCACGGACGCCTTATCCGCCGAGCCCGCGGAGCCG
>JBLNEM010000528.1:0-19185 GCA_050262655.1 Mycobacterium leprae
CCTGCTGACTGGGCGGCCTGCCACTCGGCGTAACGGGCCAGCCCCTCGTCCAGCCAGGGCTCGCTGTAGGGGTCGCTGGCCACCAGCCCGCCGAACCACTGGTGGGCCAGATGGTTGCGGAGATCGCTCTTCCAGTTGCCGACCAGGTCGACCTTGTTGCTGGAGACGATGCCCGGAATCTCCAGGCCGGGCATCAGGGTGACCACCACGTGGGGCTCGGTCAGCGGGCCGTACAGACCGGTGTAGTAAGAGAGGGTAGCCAGGGCGGCGTCGGCGTTCTTGTCGCACCACTCCTGGTCCGGATCCAGCGCCTGCACGGTGATGCCGCCGGCGGTGCGGACCGCTTCCTTCAGGTCCGGGCCGCCCACGGCGCCCCATTCGGTCACCTGCTTCGCTTCGAACTGGTAGTTCCAACGGATTTTCGTATCGTCGCGGGAGAGCTGCCGTCCGGTCGCCCCCACCAGAATGCCGGTGGGAACGCTGACGGTTACGGTGTAGTCGGCGGGCTCGCTGTAGGGGTCGCCGAAGCGGGAGGGCAGCGCCGTCAGGTTCCAGCCCCGGTCGTCCAGCACGGCCAGGGTTGGGAAGGAGCGGGCCAGGCTGAACTGCTTGCCGTTGCGGGCGAAGGCGCCGACGATATCGATGCCGGGGAGGCGGGTGCGGAAGTTCATATGCACCTTTACCGCCTGGCCAGGGGCCGCCGGCGCACCCAAATCCACCTTCAGATCGATTCCCTGCGCCAGATACGTGGCGGGCTTGCCGTCTACGGTGACTGCATCAACCTGGAGGGAGCCGCCGTACCAGGCGTAGCGCTCGGCATTCGGCCAGAGGTTGAAATAGAGCGCATCCACCGGAATCTGCTCGCCGTTCTGCCACACCAGCTGCTCCTCCCCGGTCACGACGCCCGTATCGGGTTCGTAGGCCAGGAAGAGGCTGTAGCGCTGCGGCGAGTAGTTGGGCTGTGCCCCGGGGCCGGGGGGCAGTGCGGCCAGCTTCGGCTGTAGGCGGACCGGGGCGACGTCAGCCAGGGTGGGGTAACCGCCGCCCCGGCCGCTCTTGTCGCCTGAGGGGCCACCCATCTGCTGCCACCAGCGGTCAAACGCCTCGTCGAGGTTGTCGGTGCCCATGGCCCAGAGTAGGGCTTTCTCCGGGGTCATTTCTGCGGGGGTCTTGTGGTAGGTCTGGGACCAGCGGATGCCCCACTGGTTGACGATCGCTGCCGCCAGGGACGCCGCGGCCTGTTCCCAGCCCTTGCCCTTGTTGTTGATCAGGTCCAGGTCGGTGCGCAGGTCCCCGTCCGCGGTCGTGGGGGCGGGGACCCGGGGGTACATGATCTGGCCCATGCCGTAGAAGGACATCAGTCCCGTGCGCAGCCAATCCACCTGGTAGGCGGGGCTGCCGGGCCCTTCGTTCATCGCCAGTCCGATGGCCTGGGTGATCAACGGGGTCCGTGCACCCGGGCCGGACCAGACCCGATCTTCCACGGCGATGGCGCCGGGCCCGACGGCAATGGAGCCGTACTGGTATGGCATATCTTTCGGCCACTCCTGGTCGGGCGGGATCAGCCAGACGTCGAAGCCGTCGGTCACGGGAATCTGGCCCGACATGGCGCGCTGCTTGAGAATCTCGGTGACCTCGTTGCCGAACTTCTCCGCCTGCGTCGGCAGGCTGGGCAGCGCATAGTGCACCGTGACCAGTGGCATTTTCCGCTGGTAGAAGTGGAGGCCGGTCACCGCCGAGCCGTTCCAGACCAG
Organism: Mycobacterium leprae; assembly: GCA_050262655.1. GTDB lineage: Bacteria > Bacillota > Sulfobacillia > Symbiobacteriales > Symbiobacteriaceae > DASXVX01. The sequence continues at coordinate 1,755 of JBLNEM010000528.1, forward strand.
GTCTTTCTTCCGGGTGGGCTGGGTTTGGTCAGCCTTGGTACTGCAGGCCGCCAGCAGCGTCAGCAGGAGGAGCAGCAGGGCGATGAGTGAGCGTTTGCGGTACATTCGGCCTTACCTCCCTACCTGTGAACGGGGGTCGATGCCCTTGACCAGCATCCAGGCGCCATCCAGTGGTTTCCACTGCTGGGAGAGCACCACGTTGTAGAACTGACCCGCCACCCGGAACCGGGCGAGGGCCAGGAGACGGGCGGAGCCATCCTTGCTGACGCGTACATCCAAGGGTTCGATCGTGTATGAATCGAAACCGTCGGCGTTTGTCTGGGATTGGATCGCCTGGAGCAGGGAGGCCGGGACCTGGGCACGCTCTTCCGGCTTGAGCATGGGGGAGGCCTTCAGCAGTCGGTTTCGGACATACTGCGCATAACCTTCGGTGAGTTCGGCCTCACTCATGCCCGCAGCCTTCGCCAGGTCGGCGAGGGAGTGGGCGGTGTTGTCGTAGGGGATGTTCAGTTGGAGGTACTCGCCCAAGAGGGCGCTCTGGAGCAGGAACCGGTCATCCCACTTACCCAGCTTCTGTTGGTACAGTTCTGGCAGGGAGAGGATGCGCTGGTCGGCCAGGCTGAAGATGTTGACCGTGTACTCGCCATCGACCACGGCCGCCTTCATATCGTACAAGCCGAGGGCCACCGGATCGACGGTGTCGCGGCCGAGGCGGTCATGGGAGAGGATCTGCACCATGGCGTGGGTGAAGGTTCGCTCCAGGTCCCACGGGTCGTAGGGGTGGAGGATCTGCGGCGATACGTGCAGCGCCTCGCCCGGTACATAGACCAGTAGGCGGTCGCCGGCGGCGGGGCCGAGCGCGGTGGTGAAGGCTTCATGGGTGCGGTAGAGCATGATCTGAGGCCGGGGCGCATCCTTGGCGTCGGGGAAGTACTTCGCCACATTCTCATAGGCTCGGTCGGCGACGGTGGAGATCTTGCGGATATCCCAGCGGACCGTAGCGGCGGCCTGGGATGAATCCACCGGGTCGTAGGCCGCCAGCAGGTCCGTATGGAAGCCGCGCATCACCGACAAGTCGCCGCGGGCGGTGGTGAAGCTGTTGCCGGTACGAATCAGCCGGACGGCGCGCGAGACGGTGACCGGCGGCTTGAGATCGTAGCCGAAGGAGAGCGTCTCCACGGCCCGGGCGTTGCGGCCGTCACGGTGGAGTTCGCCGAACTGGACGACGCCCACCTGGTAGTTGCCGTCCATCAACGTCTGGACCCAGCGGCGCTGCTCGGCTTTGTAGGTCGGGTCGTTGTCGGACAGCGTTGCCATGTAACCGTCCAGGTTCCGGTCGGTCAGCAGTTGGGTCTGCTGCTGGGCGAGCGCGGCGGTCACTGGCGCATCGTCACGGGTGACGCCCTGGTACCAGACAAGGATCAGCGCCAGGGAGACGGGAAGGGCCAACCAGCGCCAGCGGGCCGAGACCCGGCCGGTGACGTTCTCGCGGAAGCGGTAGAGGGAGAAGGAGAGCCCTTCGAGTCCCTGAGCCAGCAGGTTGAAGCCGACTACGCCGATCAGGAAGGCCGTGGCGGGGGCCATGGCGATCCAGGGGTGTGTACGGGCGTCCAGCCGCCCTTCGGCCAGCAGCGTGCCCCACTCGGGGATGCCCGTAATGCTCTGGAGCCGGGAGGTCTCCTGGCCGACGAATTCCAGGATGCCGCCGCCGATCCAGATGCCGAACAGGCCTAACTGGGCGAGGACCAGCAGGGCGCGGCCCATTTCGGAAGCGATCAACTGGAGGAAGGTGGCGAACAGGTGGGGCAGCAGGTGGCGGGAGAAGATCCGCAGTCGGGGGGCGCCCACGGCGATCGCCCCTTCCACGAAGGGCTCGCCGGACAACTCCTCCAGGCGTCCCTGAATGTTGACCGCCACCCGGGGCGCCTCGACGATGGTCAGGATCAGCACCGTCAGGGTGACGTTGGGCCAGAGGCCGATGTAGCGCATCCACGGGATGGAGAGGAAGGCGATGTAGATCAACAGCGGTGGAATGGCGCCGGAGAAGATGTAGAGCCGTCGGACCAGCCAGCGGAAGAACTCGGGCCCGAAGGCGGCGGCAATGCCCAGCGGGACGGCAAAGAGCAGCCGGCAGGCCATCACCAGGCCGGCGAAGAGCAGCGACCAGCGGGCGCCGTAGGCGACCCGGCTCCAGATATCGCGGCCAAACTGGTCCGTCCCCAGCAGGTGGCTGCCACCGGGCGGGAAGGGCGCCTTGCCGTCCAGGACCGAGGTGCGCTCATCCATATAGTACGGGGAGACCGGGGTCACGTGGTCGGCGAAAAGGGCCACGAAGGCGACGGTGCCGACCAGGAGAAAACCAAGCAGCAGATAGAGCCAGCGTGATTTCATGAAGCGCGACGCCCCCTCAGGCGCGGGTCAACGACCGTGCGCAGGAATCGAATCATCAGGTAGAAGAGGGAGAAGATGAGGCCCAGGCTGATGCCGGCGGCGATCAGGACGGGTGCGTCCATCCCCTGCATGGCGCCGGTGCGGTCTACGGCCGTCCTGGATGCCTTCAGCAGCAGTTGGGTCAGCCCGGGATAGCTGAACAGGTACTCGACTACCAGGAGGTTGGAGAGCATCGCCACCAGCACGCCGGGCAGGCTGTCCAGGATCTGGACCAGGGCGTTGCGCAGGGCGTGTTTGTAGACGACGATCAACTCCTGGAGCCCTTTGGCCCGGGCGGTGCGTATGTAGTCCTGGCCGAAGACGTTGCCCATGGCGGTCGACGTGACCCGGGCCACCTGGCTGAGCGGAATCAGCGACAGGGCGATCACCGGGTAGACCAGGCTGGCGGCGGGTTGCGTGGGGTCGTAGCTGACCTTGAAGGCGTTGAAGTCAAGGGTGCGCCAGAGCCAGGCCGCCATCACCTGGAGCATCAGGACCAGCCAGAAGTCCGGCAGGCCCGAGATGGCCCCGGTGATCAGCGGCGCGAGGGCCACCCGGCGCTTGTGCATGGACTGGAAGTCGTAGAAGCCTTTGCAGACGCCCAGGGCGATGGCGATCAGGGTCGCCAGCCCGAGGAGGAGCAGGCTGTGGGCCAGGAAGGTGGTGAGCATGGGCGCCACCCGGTACCCCTCGCGGTCGACCCCCAGCGAGCCGTGCAGGAGCATCTGGCCGTAACGGTTGAAATTGGCCCACCAGGCGGCGCCATCCACGGTGAGCGAGAAGTGGAGGGGCGATTTGGGGTTGGGGCGTGCGCCCAGCGGCGGCATGGTGGCGAGGCCGACTACGAACGCCACCAGCAGGAGGACGCCGAACGCTTCAGCCAGCACTAGCCAGACGAGTCGTCGGTACGCGGCCAGGAATTTCAACATGCAAACACCTTCCAGACTTAATCGTTGGCGTATATAGAATAGAACGCTGCATGCCTGAAAAAAGTTCACATGAAGTTGAGGAGCGCTGGGCTGCGCTTGTCGTGCGACCGGGCAGCGGCTGGGGCCGTGGCAGGCTGCGCTAGTCGTGCGGTTGGGCGGGGGCTGAGGCGGCGGCGGGCTGCGCTAGTCGTGCGGGCGGGCGGGGGCTGGGGCGGCGGCGGGATGCGTTAGTCGTGCGATTGGGCGGCGGCTGGGGCGGCTGTTGGCGTGGGGCTGCGTGCGCCGGGGGTGCGAGGGCGTTGGTCGTGCGGCCGGGCGGTGGTGTGGGCCGCAGGGGCCGAGTGGACGCCGGAACCAGGATTGTTTAATCTTGCAACGAATAATCTTCAATGATTCACGGGGGGAGTGGAGGAGGCTCATTCCGTTGCAGATGCGTATCTATGATGCCAAAGCCGACTCAGCCCGGGTAACGGAGATCCTGAACCAGTGGAACCTGGTGCCGACCTCGGTAGCCGAGATGGAGCGCGGCGAATGGCGAGTCCCGGTGGGGCATTACCGTACGGTCGCCGTGGCGGACGATGGGCGAATCCTCGGGTTTTGCCCTACCGTTCCGGACGGGGCTGGTCGATTTTTCACCCAGGTTTTCGTCGACCGGGCGCATCGTCGGCAGGGCATTGGGCGGCTGCTCTATGAGGACGCCCTGCGCTTCGTGCTGGCGAACGGCGGGCGGATCGTACAATGCCAGGTGCGGGACGACGATCCCGACAGCCTTGCGTTCGCCGAACGCCGGGGGTTTGCCGTGGACCGGCAGCAGTTCCGCTCCATGTTGAGCATCGCCACTTGCCATGACGACCGCTGGCAGGGTGCCGTGGACCGTGCCGAGGCGCTGGGGATTCGGTTCCGGACGCTGGCCGAGCTGGGCTTCTCCGCCGAAACGCTGCGCAACCTGTACAACCTCACCGGCCAGGTGGTGCGGGACATTCCCGGTCGCAGCCTGGATGGCCCCCGGCAGAGCTTCGAGGAGTTCTGCGAAGGGTTCCGCCGGGCGGCGCTGCCGCCGGAGTGTCAGCTGGTAGCCCTGGACGGCGTTACCTGGGTGGGAGTAGCTTTGCTGTCGCCCAAGATGCAGGACGGGCAGTGCCTGCTGGAGAATGACCTGACCGGCGTGGACCGGCGCTATCGGGGTCTCGGCATTGCCCAGGCGCTGAAGGTCCTGGCTGTGCGCATCGCCCGCGATTATGGGGCGGACTATATCTGGACGCGGAATGACTCGCAGAACGCCCCGATTCTGGCGATTAACCGGAAGATGGGGTATCGGGCAGAGGCGGGGGTTTACTCGCTGATCTGTCGGGTGGGATGAGTCTCGGGGGCGCCGGTGCTGCACTTGGCAGGCCTGTTCGGCGGGATGGCCCCCCGTCTGTGGGCGTCGAAGCCGCCGTCGAAGGAGTTTGGCGTATTTTGACCACCTCGTTCTTGGCGAGGTGGTCAAAATGCAACAAACTGGTGCGTTTGCGGGCTTCGGGAGGGCAAGACATACTCCCGATTAGCTCGGTAGGAGCCAAAAGCCACATTGCGGAGAGAAAGTGAGCCCTGGAAGCCATCTGTTTGTCGTTTTTTGACCACCTCGTTTTTGGCGAGGTGGTCAAAATCCGACAAACTGGTGCGTTTGCGGGTTCGCGGGCTGTTTTCCGGCGGTGGAGCAACAGGGGAAACTGCTCTACTTACACCGGGTAGGGTATGCCACACCGCCCGAGTACCCCAACGCCGGGCTAGCCCGCAGGGCTCGGAGCAAGCTTGTCGCCACCGGGCTAGCCCGCAGGTCCCGGGGGGAGCTTGTCTCCACCGGGCTAGCCGACGCTCGCAAAGTGAAAACGCCTCGCTAACCCCATCCGGGTTAGCGAGGCGTTTGTGTTTACGCTTCCACCACCAGCAGGTCCCAGTAGCGCAGCGTCGGCAGGGTGCAGGTTAGCACCTGGCCGGCGCCGGGGGCGGGTTCCAGGCGGTAGGGCAGCGGCTGGGGCTTGCCGCCCTCGACGTCGGGGGAGGCCCACCAGACGGCACGGGGCGCCTTCAGGCACTCCAGGCGTACCTCGATGCCCTTCAACTCGGGGGCATCGGGCTGGGCGGCGTTCCACTCCGGGGTTGTGACGGCGGTCAGATTGAGCAGGTTGACGGTGCGGTAGCCCGGGCCGTCCTTCAGGATGGTCCAGACCGTGCCCGGCAGTGCCTTGGCGGAGAAAGCGAGGCCTTCGCCGCCATACTGGCTCTCCTGCGCGCCGTTGCCGCAGTTGGCGACCGTGACATCGACGGCGGACGGGTCGGCCAGCAGCGGGCCGTAGCGGGTCTGGAAGTCCCAGTACGCCTGCACCACCGCCCAATCCTCGGCCGAGAGGCGGCCGTGGTCCGGGTAATAGGCGTGGGCGAGGATGCCCTGACCTTCGCCCGGCAGCAGGTGGAAGCCGCCGCTGGCGAAGATGGTGGCCGAAGCTAGCCGCAGCCCGGCCATGGCGCCCTCGGGCCGCTCGTGCTTGGGGTAGAACGGCTCCAGGTAGGCCGCCAGAATCGGCTGCCGCCTGGTGTCCAGCCGGCGATGCCGCAGGATCAACTCGTGCAGGTCGTGGTAGGTCACTTCCGGCGGCCAGACTTCCGAGTAGAGCGTGGAGCCGGGCGCCTTCGCCATCGACTCCAGCGGCCAGGCCTTCACGTTGTTCAGCATGCAGCCGCCCTCTACCGGGTCGGCCGCTTCAGCCAGCGCCTGGGCGTCGGCCATCAGGCCGGGCAGCACCTCGTCGAGGCGGACCAGCCGGCCGTCGTGGGTCAGGCCGGCCTTGGGCGAGCCGTAGGTATCGCAGTGGATACCGGCAAAGCCCAGATCCAGCGCCTGCTTGTAGGCCCCCAGCAGGTACTGGCGCCAGCCGCTTTCGGGCGACGGGTCCTGGATGAAGAAGAGGTTCGCCAGGTTGTACGGGTTGCCGGCGCCGTCATAGAGCAGCCAGTCCGGATGGGCATCGCTGAACGGCTTCTCGGCGCCGTAGACCGAGCCGTACGCGATGGGCGCCATGCCCCTCGCCCGGCAGAACTGAACGCGCCGCCGCACTGCGTCGAAGTCCACCGTGCGGCCCAGGACGTCGGTGAAGACGGTCGTGGGCGGCAGATAGTCGTAGTGGGTGTACATCCAGTCATAGAACTGCACGCAGCTGATATGGAGCCGCAACAGGTGGTCCAGCGTCTCGGCGTCCTGCTCGGCGGAACCCCCCGGGCGGAAGTCCGAGAGGAAGCCGTAGCGGGGCGCATACCCCCAGGTGGGGGCGACGTCGAAGGCGGTCGCGGCCGTTGCTACGGCGTTGCCCGCCTGCACCAGCGAGGCGTCGGCGCCAAAGGCCCGCCAGGCGGCGCCACCGGTCGGCGGCTGCCAGGAGAGCGTGATCCGGCGGTGGCCGGTGGCATCCAGGGTGACAGGGGCGATCAGGTTCGCCACCACGGCCGCACGCTCCCGGATCTCTACTCGAACGGTGACCGCGCTGCCTGGTGCGCCCTCAACCGAAGCCACCAGCCCAACCGCTGCGCCGGGACGGTATTGCCCCCGATCCGGCCAGACCGTTATCGCCCAGGGCATGTTGCGTTCCCCTCTTCCAGTTCCGTCTTCAGCACCAGGTACATGGCGTGGGACCAGAGGAGCGGCTTCGCCACCGGGCCCCACAGGTTGACCCAGTGCTGGATCATGGCCGGCTCATAGACCCGCTCGCTCACCTGCTCGGTCATGTTGCCCTCTTCGTCGGCATGCTGCTCGATCCAGGTCAGCAGCTCCCGGGCCCGGTCGTTCCGGCCGATCTGGTGATAGTACCAGCCCAGCCAGGCCGTCAGCAGCAGCCACTGGCCGCCGCCGTAGTAGGTGTCCTCCGGATAGCGATGGACGCCGCCGTTTACGCAGCGCCGCTCCAGTTCGGCCACGGTGGCCAGCACGATCGGGTCTTCCGGCGCCAGCACCCCGAAGGGGACGCTCACCCAAAGCAGGTTAGCATCGACCGAGCGGCCGTCGGCGAACTTGGTGAGCCGGCCCTCGTGGACGAACTGCGCCAGCAGGTACTGCCGAATCTGCTCCGCCGCCTGCTCCAGCCCCGGGAAGGCGCGATGGCGGCTGATCGCCTTGAGGCCGCCGTACAGGCAGGCCAGCGTGGCGGGGTGCACCTTGTCGCCGTTCTCTTCCCAGGTGTCGTAGTTGGGCCGGTCCCAGAAGTGCACCAGGTAGCGCACCGTGGTGGCGATCGGCGTCGCCAGTTCGTCCAGGAGATCGGTCTGACCGGTCAACCGCACGTGCTCGGTGAGGGACCAGAGCCAGGCGCCGTAGCCGTCGATCTGGAAGTGGCCCCAGTCTTCCTGGCCTTCCTGGTCATCCAGGGTGTAGCGGCAGTGCAGCCATTCGCCGGGCTCAATCCCCTGACCGGCGGCGGCCTTGGCGATCAACTGATCGACCTTGTGGCCGTACATCTTCATGATAGCCCCGACCCAACGATGGAAGGCCAGCGCCGAATCGGGCTGTCCGGCCCGATCCATCGCGTAGGCAATGAAGGATCCATCCCGCAGCCAGCTGTAAGCGTAAGTCGGGAAGTTAGGCGATGCCACATAGGCGCCGCCGGCGGATTGCCCGGCCCGGATGACCGTAATGCTGCGTTTTACCAAGTCAGTCAATGGGGATGGCTCCCTTCGTTTATTTCTCAAATACCAACATAGACCAATAATCCAGGTGATCCAGGTGGAAGGTCGCCTGGCCGTTTGCGAAGGTGAAAGAGACCGGCGTCGGGGAGGGATCCGCCCCGTCCGGGTCGATCCGGTAGATTGCCCGGGGCGCTGCGGCCATGGCCACCGAGACCTGCCGGTCTGTCAGCGGCGTCGGGCCCGCAGTGCGCTGGGCGTTCCACATGGCGGTGGTCAGCCCGTTCAGGTTGATCAGGTTCAGCACGCCGTACCGGTCATTCTGCCGCCCCACGGGCCAGACGCCGCCCATGAAGCCGGCGGTCAGCACGGTGCTGTCCGCCACCGATACGTCCGGATCCCAGGGGGTCAGGTCCTTGCCGTATAGGAACGCCTGATAGCGCACCGCCACATCGTAATACCGGCGGAGATGCTCCTGCAGGGCCGGGCTCATCGGCTGATACTTGGGGAAGTAGGGGTCGGCCAGCATGCCATTGCCCTCGCCGATCTCCAGGTGGTAGCCGCCCGACGCAAAGATCGTGGCATCGGTCAGCAGCACGGAGGGTTCGTACTTGGGGGGAATGTAGGCCGCCAGGATCACCGGTTTGCCGCCGGAAAGCAGCCGCCCCTGCTCAATGAGCTGGTGCAGATGGTTGAACAGGATGTTGGGCGGCCACACCTCCACGTAGACGGCATCGTTGGCCGTGGGGGCTGTCACAGACAGGGGCCACCCGCCGACGTCGTTGAACAGAACCGTGTGGGGCGTCACCGTCGCCTTCGTGGCATTGATCTGCGCCGCCATGGCGGTCGCCATATCGACCGAATCGCCGCCCCCCGCCCGGAAGCCGTAGTGCGGGTCGCCGAACTGGTCGAGATGGATGCCATCGAAGGGCAGTTGGGTCACGATCTGGCGGTACTGGGCCAGTTGGTACTCGGCCCACGGGCTGCCGGACTCCGGGTTCATGATATAGAGGAAGCCGTTGCCGAAGTTGAGCGGCTTGCCGGCGGCGTCGTACAGCGCCCAGGTGGGATGCGACTGGTAGAACTCGGGGGGTGCGGCGTAGACCGTGGTATAGGCCATCGCCGCCATGCCGTGCTGGTGGGCTTCGGTCAGCTTCGCCAGCAGCACGCTGCGGGAGAGCAGCCGGCCCAGCGGGTCCCGGTACTCCTCGGTGGGCGGCAGGTAGTCGGAGTGGCGGTACTGCCAGTCGTAAAACTGGAGCCCGTTCAGGTGGAAGGCGGCCATTGTGGCAAAACGCTCAGCCGCCTGATCCTGCTGCCCCGGGCCGAAGTCGGTGACGAAGCCGTAGCGGGGCTTCTCCGCCCAGTTGGCGCCGGCATCCACCGCCGTGAAGGCACGGCTGGCACCGATTTGCGCCTCTACCCCGTAGCCACCCGCGCTGGGCGGCGTCCAGGTCAGGCTGCTCGCCCTGGTGCGGATGGTGGCCAGCGGCTGGGTCGACAGGTTCTGCGTCACCGTGACGGTCACCGGGCGGAAGTCGTACCAGGGGCGACGCACGGTGAGGTTGAGATGGACCGGCTCGCCTGGCTTCACCATGCCCTCGGCCGGCGCAACGGCCGTTACCGCGGCGCCGGGCAGCAGCGTCCCGCCGAGGGCCAGCAGGAGCGCTGCGCCTCCGATGGAGACCATGGCGGTGCGTTTCATCCCTTGACCCCGCCCTGGGTAAGCCCCTGAATGAAGTACTTCTGCCCGAAGACAAAGAAGAGGATGGAGGGCACCATGGCGATCAGCGAAGCGGCGAAGACCAGACTGTAGTTGGTGCCGTGCATGGACTGGAACATGCGGATCGCCACCGGCAGGGTGCGGCGGGTCTCATCCTTGATCAGGGTGAGGGACCAGAAGTAGTCGTCCCAGGCGCCCAGGAAGGTCATGATGGCCACCGTGGCCAGCGCCGGCTGCGACAACGGCAGGGTAATCCGCCAGAAGATCGTCCAACGGTTGCCGCCATCCACCCGCACCGCCTCCTCCAGCTCCCTGGGCAGGCCCAGGAAGAATTGCCGCAGCATGAAGGTGTTGCCGGCGATGCCGGTGGCGACCAGCAGGATCGCCACGCCGGTTCGGGAGTCCAGCAGGTGTAAGTCCCGCATCACCAGGAAGGTGGGGATCAGAGAGACCAGGCCGGGCACCATCAGCGAGAACAAGAACAGCCGAAACAGCAGCTCCCGGCCGGGGAACTCAAAGCGGGCAAACCCGTAGGCGGTCAACGCGGAGACGAAGACTACGCCGATCACGGTCAGGGTCGTGATATAAAGACTGTTCATGGCATACAGGCCGAAGTTGTTGGAGGTCCAGGCCCGCACGAAGTTTTCAAAGGTGGGTTGGTCCGGAATGATCCGGGGCGGGTAAGGCAGCGTGTAAGCGTACTTGGTGAAGGCGGTGCCTACCATGTAGAGGAACGGCGCCATCATGATATAGGCGCCTGCCGCCACAACCAGGAAAAGCAGCACCCGCTGGTACCTGGGGGTTTTCATCGTCCGTTCACCACCTAACGCTCGGCTTGGTTGCCGAAGAACTTGAACTGGAGGGCGTTGAGGGCGAAGATCAGCAGACTCAGCAGCACCGCCAGTGCGAAGCCGTAGCCGAAGTCAAAGTACTTGAAGCCCTGGTCGTACATGTAGCTCAGGATGACCTGGGTCGCATCCATCGGCCCGCCGGCGGTCAACAGGGTGACGGAGATGAAGACGCCGAAGCCGCCGATGGTGAGGAGCGTCAGCACAAAGAGGATCACGGGGCGCATCAGCGGCATGGTGACCCGCCAGAAGGTCTGGGAGCGAGTGGCGCCGTCGATGGCCGCCGCCTCGTACAGCTCGGTCGGAATCCCCTGAAGGCCGGCCAGGAACATCACCATGTTCCAGCCGATGCCCTTCCAGATGCCCAGCCCCGCAATCGGCACCTGGGCTGTCCAGAATGACTGGAGCCATTCGACCCGCTGGGGCAGCAGGTGGAGTACATCGTGGAAGATGTAGTTGATCGGGGAGCCGCCGCCGCTGAACAGGTACTTAAATATGAAGGAGACGACGACCCAGGAGGTCAGCACCGGCAGGTAGTAGATGGCCCGCCAGGCGGTCTTCCCCTTGATTGCCGAATTCAGCCCGAGGGCAACCAGCATACCGATTGCCATCTGCCCGGGTACGGTGATGAGGACGTAAACGGTCGTATTGAAGGCGGCCCGCCGGGCCACAGGGTCCATGAAGGCCTTCTTGAAGTTGGCCAGGCCGACAAACTCCTGATCGGCCCCGGGCATGATCGACCAGTGGTAGAAGCTGACCCGCACGCCCTGCATGAGGGGCCAGAGCACAAAGACTGCGAACAGCAGCAATCCCGGCAGCAGGAACGGCACGACCTCGAGCCGCGCCTTGAGGCGGTAAAGCCGTCCGGCCCCTTGGCGGGCGGCCGGCGCCAGGGGAGCGCCCATCGAAAGCCCTCCTCCGTGAAGTAATGAGGGGGGGCGGGGCCAAGCGGCCGCGCCCCCCCTGCGACTCAATTACTGAGCCAACAGAGCGTCGATGTCCTTGGCGGCCTTGTCGAGGGCCGACTTCGGGGTGTCCTTATCCCGCATGACGGCTTCGAAGGAGTCGCTCAGGATCTTCTCGATCTTGGTCCAGGCGGGGACCGGCGTCCGGGGACGGGCGGTCTTCAGCTGGTCAACGAAGGCGTCGTAGTAGCCGGCTTCCTTCATGACCGGGTTGGCCGAAGCGGTGTTGGTCACCGGCATCTGGCCGGTCTTGGCCATGGCGGTCTGGGCCTCGTCGGAGAGCAGGAACTGCATGAACTTCCAGGCGGCATCCTTGTTCTTGCTGTTCTTGAACATGACGACGTTCTCGCCGCCGACCACGGAGATGGAGCCGCCCTTGCCAGCCGGCACGGGACCGCTGATCATCTTGCCCTTCAGGTCGTTACCGAGGATGCCGTACATCCAGGGGCCTTCGAGCACGGCGCCGTACTGGCCGGGCTTGTAGCCGTCCCAGGTGCTGGGCTGCTCGCCGATGATCGTCTTGGCAAAGTTGCCGGCCTTGAACTCGTTGTAGATCTCGGTCAGGGCGGCGACGGAGTCATCGCTGTTCAGGTAGCCAGTGGCCTTGGTGTACTGGGCATCGGTCACGTTGCCACCCAGGGACCAGAAGAGCGGCAGCATCTGCCACGGGTTGGTGCCGCTGGGGGCGAAGGGGACCTTGCCGGCGCCCTTGCTGGCCGCCATGTACTTCTTGAAGTCGTCCCAGGTCTTGGGGGCGGCGGTCAGGCCGGCGGCCTTCAGGTAGTCGGGGCTGTAGACGAACACCTGGGTGTTGGTGTCCAGGGGCAGGCCGTAGGTCTTGCCCTTGTACTGGTTGGTCGCCAGCGGGCCGGGGAAGACGGCCTTGGCCAGGTCGCCGAAGCCGGCGTAGCTGTCCAGGGTCTCCAGGGCGCCGAGCTTGGCGAACTCAGGGGTCCAGATGATGTCCATGCGCATCACGTCGGGCGTGGTGCCGCCGGCAGCGGCGGTGACCAGCGAGTCATGCAGGCCGTCGTAGGGCTGGGCCACAGCCTTGACGGTGATGTTCGGGTATTTCTTCTGGAAGGCGGGAATGACCACTTCGTTGATGGTCTTGTTCTCGGAACCGTCGGTGCTGTAGGTGTGCCAGAAAGTGATCGTTACCTTCTCATCGGCCTTGGGAGCTGCGGGCTGAGAAGAAGCAGGCTTGGAGCTGGAGCAGCCGGCCACGAACAGCAGGGTCGCGGCGAGCAGGAGCACAGTAAGCTTGCGAAGCATCGATCGAACCCCCTCTGTGATATTTGGCATCCGGGTCCGGCACTGATCATGAAGGACCGACAAGTCCTGAGATACGCCCTCCTCGTTTAGGATTCTGTGAATAAAATTCGCCCATCGAATTAATTGTGGACGAATAAGCTTACTCGTTTTGTCCGACCCGGCGGGCTATGGCCTGGTTCTGGCCACGGTGCAGGGGGACTTGAAAGACATCGGCCAGCACCAGCGAGGCAGCCCCTTTGACCCAGGCGTGCTGCCCGAGCGCCGCCGGTACCACCAGCAGATCCTCGGGCATGGAGGGGAAGACCACCTTGGCCAGTTGCTGTCGCATGGGCTCCAGGATCAGGTCGCCCGCCTGCAGCACGGCTTCACCGCCCACCACGATGCGGGAGGGGCTGAACAGGTTCACCGCATTCGCTACGGCGGTGCCCAGCCACCGGCCGCACTCGGCCAGGATCGTTTGCGAGACCGGATCGCCTTCCAGCGCGGCCTCCACCACGATCTCCCGGGTGATCAGTTCGGGATGGCCCTGAACCATCGCCCGCAGGAGGTCAGACCGACCGGCTTCTACCGCTTCCCGGGCCGCCCGGACGATGGCTGCGTCCGCCGCCAGCGCCTCCAGGCACCCCTTCCGGCCACAACCGCAGACCGGCCCATCCGGCATGATGCAGATATGGCCCAGCTCACCGGCGCTGAAGCGGGCGTCCCGGTGAATCTGCCCACCGATGATGATGCCGGCGCCAACGCCGACGCCCACCGTCAGTGCCAGAATATCGGCAAAGCCACGTCCGGCGCCGTAGTGAGCCTCAGCCAGCGCCATGGCATTCGCGTCGTTGTCCACGAAGACCGGGAGTTCCAAGGCCTGCTCCAGCAGATCCCGAATGGGGAGGTTGGACCAGCCGAGGAAATAAGAGGTGATCGCCACTCCGGTGGAGGGGTCGACGACGCCCGGCATGACCAGTCCCACGCCCAGAACCTTTTCCCGCTCGATCCCCGTCTGGGTGATCGCCGTCTCAATGGCGCTTCGGAGCGTATTCAGCATCGCCTCGGCGCCCTTGCTGGGGCTCAGGGGGATCTCCTGCGTGTGATAGACTTCGGCGTTCATATCCAGCATCGCCACGGTGGCCGACCGGGGCCCGACCTTGACACCCACGACATAGAGGGCCGTGGCGTTGAAGGTGAGCAGCACCGGCTTGCGCCCAGCGGGGGCTTCGGCACTGCCACTCTCGCTCACCAACCCCTCCTTCAGCAGGCGGTTGATGATGCCGGTCACGGTAGAACGGCCAAGGCCGGTGTGTTTGGATAGGTCGACACGCGCAATGGGCTCGTTCTGCCGGATGGCGTTGAGGACCAGCGCGATGTTCATTTCCTTGATTAGCTGGCGGTCGCCGATACGGATCACGGACACAGGACCACCCCGTTCTAGCGCGGCTTCTGTTGGGCAGAAGGCATTGGTTTTATTCATTCGGTCGGGGAATGAATTATATATCCGCCGCTGTTTTTCCTTCTCGCATGGATAGGCCCAACCAAATTTATTTCCTGGCAATATGAGAGGACGCCCCACCCGGGGGCGCCCTCTCTGGCTATGTAGTTGTTACTCAGTCCTGCTATTCGGGGCCCGGCGTGGCCTGGCGGCGATCGGCGTGGTGCTGATCTGATCCAGGTGCAGGAGGAGGCAGGAGCCGAGGGTGGTGTGGCTCTCCAGCGTCACGGGGATGTGTGCTCTGGTGCGATCGCCGATGGTGAAGGAGCGTACCATGAACAGCTTGCGCAGGCTGATGTGGGCGCTGGTGGTGTCGGGGCTCCAGGAGACGGTGACGGTGTTCTCGCCGGCCTTGCTGACCGGGACCGCCACCAGTTTGTGCGGGCTATTCCGCACCTGGTAGAGGGCGAGGAAGCGAGTCCGGCCGAGGCTGACGGCGTTACCGACAGCGGCGCTCACCAGCAGGCGTGTCGCCTCCACATTCGGCACCGCGATCGAGGTGCCGCCCTTGATTGTCCATTCCGGGTGATTGGTCCGCTTGGGCAGCGGAACGGTGGAGAAGTTGAAGCCCTCCACCTGGAAACGGGCCGTGGCAGTGCCGATTGCCGTGGCAACGGCCTCTGCGGTCTCATCCTTCACAATACCGGCCTCCCCCCATGGGATGATTCGGATCTGCCTCAATATTACCACGTATAAGTTTAACGATCAATACCAGATTGACATTGAACATCCAAGGTGGAAAAACGAGCATTGCAGTGGGAAAAACGAGCATTGCGGTGGGAAAAACGAGCATTGCAGTGGGAAAAACGGGCATTGCAGCGGCGATAACGGAGATAAACGGGGCAATGCAGGGGCCGTGACGGGGGAGGATGATCCCACGGGGGTGGTGGCGCTGGGGCTGGTGGGCTGGCGCTGGCCCGGCCACCTGCCCGCTGCCATCCTGGTGTGACGGTACCGCCGGCCCGCCGCTGTCCGTCTGAATGAGCAAGCGGCGCCGGGAGAGGCTACGGTTGGCGCTGTGCGCGAAAGGGGGAACTGCGGTGGGGCAGGAGGAAGAGCTGAAAAAGCGGTTGACGCCGCTGCAATATGAGGTGACCCAGAACGCCGGGACGGAACCGCCGTTTCGGAACGAGTTCTGGAATCACAAGGCAGAGGGCATTTACGTGGACATCGTTTCGGGGGAGCCGCTGTTCAGTTCCCGGGACAAGTTCGACTCGGAATGCGGGTGGCCGAGCTTCCAACGGCCAATTGCGAAGGCCGGCGTGACGGAGCACCTGGACACCAGCCACCGCATGATTCGGACAGAGGTCCGCAGCCGCCAGGCGAACTCGCACCTCGGACACGTCTTCCCCGACGGGCCGGGGCCGGAGGGGCTGCGGTACTGCATCAACTCGGCGGCGCTGCGGTTCATTCCGCGGGAGCGGTTGACGGCGGAGGGGTATGGGGAGTATCTGAAGCTGTTCGAGCAGCCTTGATAGCAGACGGGCGCCGGCATTCGCTGCCGACGCCCGTTTCACTGGAACTTTCCGCCTGGCCGAAGCGTCTTAATCTGTTAAGAAAGAGGGGGTGGGGCCGTGAAGCGCATCCTGTGGGGCCTGGCTGTGGTGTTGTGGTTGGCGGGGTGCAGTCGGGGCGTTCCCCAGCCTTCGAGCGCACCCGTGACGCCGAGCGAGGCCCCCACTTCGCCTTCGCCGGCGGTGGCTGCGGCGACGCCGGTAGCGGAATACCCGGCGGAGAATACCAGGGGTTTGACCGGGCCGTTTTGGGGGCCGCCGGGCACCACCGTGCTGGCGGGGGACGGGAGCGTGCTCTCCCAGTCTTATCAGCCGCTGTCCTTTAACGGGCGTCTGCTTCAGCCGGTCAAGGTGAGGGATGTTACATACCTGCTCCACGCAGACGCGGACAAGCTCTGGCTCGGTGGAACCATGTACGACGCCATCGGGCAGCTGGCCCTGACCATGGAGCCTCAGGCGTTGGCGCCTCTGCCATATCGGACAGGCGACACCTGGGCCTTGTGGGGCCCGGGGCGGGGGCTGAAGGTCGCCGGCTTTCAGGAACTGAGCACCCCGGCGGGTACGTTCCCCACGGTTGTCCTGGTTGACCCTGAGTCGGGGGTACGGGAATGGTTCAGCCCGGGCATCGGGCTGGTGCAGCAGAGCCAGGGCGGCGGCGTGACCCTGGTCGCACAGCGGGTCGAGCAGCTGGAGCCGCCGCTGCTGGCGAAGGTGAAACAGATCGCACCGGACCTGACGGCCATCATTGCCAACGAGCGGGTCTACGATCAGACAGGTCGGGTGCTGGCGGACTTCCAGTATGACCCGAACTCGGGTCGGCGGCCGTCGGCGGACTGGTGGCAGATGGGGTCCCAGCCGGTCATGCGGTGGGGCACCTGGTCCCAGGGGGATCCCAACTGGAAGCAGACCTTCTTGACGTATGAGCCGAAAAGCCGGACGTTCCAGCCACTGAAGTGGTACTTCCCGGATGGCTCTGTCCGCACGGAACTGGTGGGAACGGTGATCCTGGACGCCGACAAAGCCAGCTTTCTCACCCACGACGAGTATCCGTGGGGGAGCTACACCTTCCACTATGCGGATGGGGCCATGCGGGTGGCAGAGCACCACTTGACCTACGCCGACAGCGAAGTGCGGTTCGTCGACCTGGTGAACCACTACCTGGATGCGCAGAGCTTCATTGGGCTGTTTGCCGACCCGGCGCTGGGGAAACAGGCTTATGCCTGGGCCTACCAGGCGGGGCGTAACAGCCTCACCGGTTCTACGCCGCGGCCTCAGACAGATGGGTCCTGGACCCTGGAGGGGCGCACGGCGAAGGTGCAGTTTACCCTCGTGAAACATGACAAGGATTATCGCATTACCAGTTGGCGTACAGAGCCGTAAAGCGGAGGTAGAAGATGATGCAGCAGATCGTGGCGATGGGCGGCGGTGGCTTTTCGATGGAGCCGGAGAATCCCTTGCTGGACCGCTATGTACTAGGCCTGACCGGGAAAGCACGCCCCAAAGTCTGCTTCCTGCCTACCGCCAGCGGCGACGCCGAGGGGTATATTGTGCGGTTCTACCAGGCGATGACCCGGCTGAATGCCGAACCCACACACCTTTCGCTCATTCGGGCGG
>JBLNEM010000529.1:0-8577 GCA_050262655.1 Mycobacterium leprae
AAACAGCCACGAAGCCCCGAGACCGTCTGGTCTCGGGGCTCCTCTTTTCGCTTACTTGCTCTCGCCCTGCTCCGGCTGAGCGGGAGGCTCGGGGAAGGGCTGGGGCTTCAGGGCCTGGGGGCTGAACATGGACACGAAACCGCACTGCGGGCAACCGACCACGACCATGGGAATGGCGGGGCCCTGGATCAGGCCGGATTCATTCATGGGGATGGGTGTCCACACGCCGGGGATCTGCTGGAGATTTTTGTTGCCACAGTGGGCGCATTCAATTTCCATGGGGGTCTGTGACTCCATTTTCTGTTCCTCCTGATATGAACTCCCGTCTTCATCATGCCCAGAATGAGCAGCGGTTCGCTCTGCCACTCTCTACCGGCACAAGACGGTCAGAAACTCACGATTTCCTTCGGTTCCTAGCACCGGCGACTCGATCACCTCGCCGGCGGAGAGCCCCAATAACTGTGCCGCGCTCAGGACCTTCTCGATCGCTGCCTTGTGCTGCCTCGGGTCGCGCACGACGCCTTTCTTGCCGACGCCCCCCGGACCCACCTCGAACTGGGGTTTGATCAGGGTGACGATCTGCCCGCCCGGCGCCAGGAGCTGCACAACGGCCGGCAATACCAGCGTGAGCGAGATGAAGGAGACATCGATCGATGCGAGTTGGGGTGATTCGGGCAGGGTGAAAACATGGCGGATATCGGTGCCTTCCATGACCACTACCCGAGGATCCTGGCGCAGATCAGGGTGCAGTTGATCCCGCCCCACATCCACCGCGTAGACCAGCCGGGCGCCACGGCGCAACAGGCAGTCGGTGAAGCCGCCGGTGGAGGCGCCCACATCCAGGCAGACCAGCCCGGCAGGCGACAGACCGAAGCGATCCAACGCCCCCTCCAATTTCAGGCCGCCGCGGCCCACGTAGCCGATGGGATCGCCGGTCACTTCCAGCCGGTCAGCCTCGGTGACCTTGAGGGCGGGCTTCGTCGCCGGCTTGCCGTTCACCAGCACCATGGAGGCGGCAATGGCTTCCTGCGCCCGCTCCCGGGATGGCGACAGCTTCTGCTGTACCAGCGCAACGTCCAGCCGCATTTCAGCCATGGCTGAGCCCCCTTGACGACCCGTATCGGCGCATGAAGCAACCCCCGCGGCTGACGCCACGGGGGCAGGTCTGCACCTGTATAGTTTAACCAAGGTTTACTGCCAAAGCAAGTCAGGTTGACGAGGCTTAGCCCCGTTCGCCCGGCACGTAGGAGCAGTACGGCTCCTCGGCCAGCACATGCTTGTGCTCGTAGTAGGCCCTGGCCCGGCAGCCGCCGCAGACGGTGCGATACTCGCAGACGCCGCACTTGCCGCCCAGCAGGTCGGGGTCACGCAGTTGATGAAAGAGTTCCGACTGCTGCCAGATCTCCTTGAAGGACTGGCGCAGCACGTTTCCAGCCACCAGCGGGAGGTAGCCGCAAGGCTGCACGTTGCCGGCGTGCGAGATGAAGCAGACGCCGCTGCCCGCCAGGCAGCCCCGCGAGCCGGCCGCCCGATTGCCCGGATGGCCGTGCCCCTGCTTGTTGCCCAGCGCCGCCTCGGCGGACTGCCGGGAGCGCAGAATGGCACCGGCGCCGCCCTGCTGCCGCATCACCCGGTGGTATTGCGGGGCGCAGGTGGAGCGCACTTCGATGCTGCTCCGCTCGGACACGCCGTAGAGCCATTCCATCATCGCTTCTACTTCGTCGGCGGGCAGCATCTGCGAATCGGCGATCTGCACGCCACAGCCTACGGGCACCAGCACGAAGAGATGGCAGGCGGCAGCGCCGCGATCCTCCGCCAGCTTGACGATGGCGGGGATCTCCGTCTTGTTGTGCTGGGCCACGGTCACGTTGAACTGAACCTCGATCCCCTGCCGCATGATGGCTTCGGCGCCGCGCAGAGCCGCTTCCCATGCGCCGGGAATGCCGCGGAAGGTATCATGGGTCTCGGGGGTGGCCCCGTCGAGGGAGATGGCGGCGCGCTGGATGCCGACTTCCTTCATCTTCGCGGCAATGGCGTCATCCACCAACGTGCCGTTGGTGGCGAGGCAGACCCGGCAGCCCTTCCCGTTGGCGTAACTGGCGATCTCAAACAGGTCCGGCCGGTAGAGCGGCTCGCCGCCGGTCAGAATCAGCACCGGGTGATACTCCCGGGTGATATCGTCGATCACCGACCTGATCTCCTGGGTCGAGAGTTCGTCCTCGGCCCGGATCGCCTGCGCTTCGGCCCGGCAATGCTTGCAGACCAGATTGCAGCCCTGGGTCAGTTCCCAGAAGATGAGCCTGGGGACTGCTCCCCCTCCGTGAGCGCCGGCCCCATGAGTGGACGAGGTGGCAGGATGGCCACCCGGATGACCTACCATGGATAATCCCTCCGCTATCGCTTTCTGCCATGCAAGGTGCGTGCAGTTGGTTCGCACAGTTGCTACAAAACTATTTTAGCTGTTTGCCGCGGAAACACCTACCTCTGTTGGTACTACAAATAGGGACTATCTCAGGACTAGGCTTCAGCTACGGTGTAATACTCAAACGATCATGGTTATCACGTCATGTGACAGGTGACACAGAAAAAGTCAGGGCCGGTGGCCCTGACTGGAAGAACAGATGGTTAATATGCCAGCAGCTCCGAAAGCTTGTCCGCCGTGACCCGCACGCCCACATGGAAGGGGCCGAACTCGGCATATTTGGCGCTTACCTCGTCAAACCGCATCTCGTAGACCAGCTTCTTGATCGAGAGCGCATCGACGCTGAAGAGGGTGACACCCCACTCCCAATCATCCAGCCCCATGGAGCCGGTGATCATCTGGACCACCTTGCCGTGATACTTCCGGCCTGTGCTGCCATGCTGGGCCATCAGTTCGCGCCGCTCCTCCATACTGGCGGTGTACCAGTTCACCTGCTCGCCCCGCCGCTTGTTCATGGGATAGAAGCAGACGTAGTTCAGTTCGGCAGGGATGGCCGGTTTGAGGCGGCGCTGCACATGCGGGTTCTGCATCAGGAGATCGGGATCCGTGGTTCCCCCCCTGGCCGAGGCCTCATACAGGCTCAGTTCAGTCACGGACAGGTAGGAATAGGACTGCGTGGTCAGATCGGCCAGCTTGGTGGCGGCGAAGGAGCGTTCCAGTTGGGAGAGTTGCTCCAGTTCTGGGCGGAGATGAAGGAACAGCAGGTCAGCCTTGTGCCCCAGGATCGTGTAGAGGGCACTGCTGCCTTCGCCCGCATCCCCTGCCCGCTCAGACTCGGTCAGAAACGCCACCGCTTCATCGAGGATATCGCGCCGCTGGTGGCTGGAGAGCCGCTTCCAGTGGGACCAATCGAAACGGCGGAAATCGTGTAGGGCATACCAGCCCTCCAGGGTGCCTGGTACTTCGGCCACAAGGCCACCTCCCCCGGGAATCGAATCGGATCGGATCACCCCGTCTATGCTTTCCGGACCTGGGCGATCAAATGCTTGACCTCGGGCAGAATCAACTTCTCCGCTGCAAGGCCCACCGCTGCCTTGGAGCCCGGCAGGCAGAAGAGCATGGCCCTGCCAACTGAACCGGCGGTGGCCCGCGACATGACGGCGGCGGAGCCAATCTCCTGGAAGGAGAGCAGCCGGAAGAGATCACCGAACCCCTCTAACTCCTTGGTGAAGAGCGGACGGCAGGATTCGATGGTCAGGTCACGGGGGCTCATGCCCGTGCCGCCTGTGGTGATGATGAAGTCCACTTGTCCGGCCAGTTCCTGAACCGTGTTGCGGACGACCTCAACCTCATTCTTTACCAGCCGGTAGGCGCCTACCCGAAAACCCTGAGCCTCGATTAACGACATCAGGAGTTTGCCGGATTCGTCGGTCGCTTCAGTACGCGAATCGCTGATGGTCAGGACTGCGCCGGACAAGCCTGCCAGTTCCGCCGCAACCTCTTTGTGGTCCTGTACACCCACCTCGGATGCCTCCTTCCTTCCCTGGCATTAAGACGGCCCCATTATCCTATAGGGTACTGGGACTGTCAAACCACCCCACCCCCGCATACCATGGGCGTGCATCCAACGGAGTGAAACCTTCATACGTCAGGAGTGAATAAAGGCATGGCTCAGTCCCCCTATGCAAGCGGTATGCCGCCCGCCGGCTCCCCCTTCGCCGGTGCAATGCCACCACTGAGTTCCCCCTTCTACGGTGCCGGTTCGCCGTTCGGCGGCGTTCCTGATATTCTTGGTTACGGCGCCCGTCCCTCCGGCTTCAACGCCCTTGCGCGGGCACTGGCCCGCCTCGGTTTTCCGGGCCCGCACATGATGGGCCAGGGTGGCGTTCCCGGTGCATCTGCCATGATGAACCCCTTCGGAGCGCCTTACACCCCCGGCGGCATGGGCATGGGTATGGGTATGGGTATGCCCGGCGGCATGGGTATGGGTATGCCCGGCGGTATGGGCATGGGTATGCCTGGCGGCATGGGTATGGGTATGCCCGGCGGGATGGGCATGGGTATGCCTGGCGGCATGGGTATGGGTATGCCCGGCGGTATGGGCATGGGTATGCCCGGCGGTATGGGCATGGGTATGGGGATGCCCGGCGGTATGGGCATGGGTATGGGCATGCCCGGCGGCATGGGCATGGGTATGGGAGTACCCACCCTGCCGGGTGCAACTACACAGGAGTAGAAAGAAACACCCCGGAGCGCGACCAAGCTCCGGGGTCCTTATATCACTCGTCCTGCTCCTTGGCCAACATGCGCCTGATGGCATCAAGGGTTTTGCCCGGCAGCACACGGGCGAACAACCGGGTGCCTTCAGCCACCAGTGCCAGCACCTCGCCCTCCCCGGGCCAGTTCTCCTGTACCACCTCGGCCGGGACACGCTTCGCAATCTGCTCGATGGCAAAGAGCGCTACGGCCACGTCATCCACTTCACCGATGACCGGCAGCGGATCAGGGATCAGGTCGATCGGCGTGATGAAATAGGCCACGGCCAGTGCCGCCAGCACTTTCGCCGAAGCCGGGACTCGCTCGTCCCTGGCCAACCGGACCATCAGGGCAAAGAAATCGGGCACCGCCAGCACCCAGGGCACCAACGGCCCCAGCCAACGGGGCGCCCGTTCTTCGGTGAAGCTGGTGATCCGCTCCCGCAGCTTCTGATAGTAATCCTGATGCTCGGGTAGTTCTGCCTCACAGGTCGAAGGGATCGGTACCAGCCCCGCAGGCAGCGAAGCCAACTGCAGGGGTTCCACCGGGAAGGCCGCCAGATCGCCCAGCCGAATATGGACGCCCTCCGCATCGACCTCGATGGCTTCGAGCCGGAACTGAACCGGGGCATCCTGAAGCAGTTCACTCACGTCGAGCCGCAGGGTGGAATTCCGGTACTCACCCGGCAGAGCCGCAAACCCTTTCTGCAAGGCCTTCTCCTTCAGAAAGCCGGGCAACAGCGGCAGATTCGACCAGCTTACGCCGAACTCCGCCGCAGCCGCTTCCACCCGCTCCACCGTGAAGCGCAGCTCCATGGGCACGGCCATCGGCAGCCGATCGACCGGTACCTTCAAGCTCACCAGCACCGCCCTGTCTGCCAGTGTCACATGGAGTTCCTCCACCTTCCCGGCGGCGAACTCCTGCAACGCCGCTTCCAGGTCCTCGCTGCTCAGGTGCAGTTCCACCCTCGTGGCCTTCAGCAAGTCAGTCCCTCCACTCCTTCAATCCCTCGCGGGTCGTCAGCGCCCAGGAGGTATGCGGGCCGTTGGCGCCGCGCCATTCGACCCGCCAGGCCCACCAGCCCCGACCGACGTCCCGGAACGGCCCCTTCTTGCCGACGCGGGCCAGCCGTGTAACCTGCCCGCCCCGGCTGATGACGGCCTCGCCGATCAGCCGCCGGTCCTGACTGCGCCGGTACAGAAAGACAGTCGTGACCACGATCGAGGCAATGACCAGTATCAATAGGATTTGCATGATTGGCGTCCATCTCCATCCGTGATGCGATCTCTAGCCATTACTTCCGCGCGTACAAAGATGAATCCTCTCCGGCGGGCCATCCTCAGCGGATCGGGTCAAACCGCCGGAGTCGGCTGTTCCACCTATAGCGGGCGGTCGTGCTTGCAGACGTACGCAGCCGAAAATTGGACGCCGGTGGTGCGGGTTGTGTTGGCCGCCCCGGAGCCTCCAATACCTCCTGCCGCCGCGACACAGTCAGGTTGCCATCGACCAGTTCCACGTTGCCCTGGGTTCGATTCAGCCGCCACACGTTCGGGGCGGCAGGCTCCACCCATTGCCGGTGGACAAGTTGTTCCACCAGGAGGGGTGCGATGAAAACCTGCCTCAACCCGTGACCATCCCAAACGTAGATGCGACGCCGCTCCTCTAGCGTGAAGGCGCCGATCCGCTGGTCGTTGCGGTCATCCACGATCAGGGCGAAGTGGGGCAAACCCGGCAGCGGTACCGGCTGCACGGCACGCACTTCAGCCAGACTGCCGTCGGCTGTCGCCAGGAGCCGGCCGTCGCTGAACAAGCCCAGCACGCCGTCATTCTTTCCCAACGTGGCCCAGGCCACACACTCCCGCCGCCGGTGTTCGGTCACCTGGAGGCAGAAGCCACCCACTCCGTGCACCTGCCCCGGCTCGGCCGGCCATGGCAGGGCGCGTGCAGCTGCGGCGCGTCTGACCAATTGCAGGGCTTCACTTTCGGGCAGCGCCACCGAAACCTCGGCATCGGGATTCCACTCGCCCGGACGCAACAGGTGCAGATGTCCCTTTCCTTCGGTCATGCCAGTCACCTCCTGACGTTGCAGCCGTAAACCCACACAGGTAGAATATAGCTACGTTGTGCCGGACCCACGGTCCGGCGACTCGGGAGTGGTGATACCGATGAGTGCGATCCGTTTCGCGGAATACTACCACAGCCTTGCCAGCGGGATGCAGCTATACCAGCAGACCAATCGCCACCTGATTGAGCTGGCGGAACTGCGGCCAGGGATGGCTGTGCTGGATCTGGCCTGCGGAACCGGGCTGACGTCTGAAGCGGCGCTGGCCCAAGTGCCTGATGGTTTGCGGCTTTACCTGTTGGACAAAAGCGCCGATATGGTGGCCGAAGCGAAACGCCACATTGGCGACCGGGCCACCGCGTACTATGTGGCCGATGCGCTCTCAGCCGCCAGTCTTCTGCCGGAAAAGGTGGACCGCGTGCTGTGCAACATGAGTTTCTGGCAGTTCGCCAACCCACAGGCCGTGCTCCAGGGCCTGCGATCGGTGGTGAAACCCACCGGGTTTGTCCTGTTCAATCTGCTGGGCACTTACTTCAACGCGGAGCGGTCGGTCTCGCCACAATGGGCGTTCATGCAGGCCCTTTTCCAGCAGGGCCAGGTCGCCAGCCCGCCGCAGATGGTCGAGCGCATGCCCAACCAGCGTTCGATTGAAGGGACGCTGAACGAGACCGGCTTCAAACCGGCTCACTTTGAGATCCAGACGATCGCTTCGGCCCTGCCCGATACCGAGGCGGGCGGCGAACTGTATAACTATCTGCGCCTCTATCCGGTACCCGGGCTCAAGGAACCGGCCACGACCCCTTTGCTGCTCCGGGAGTTGGCAAGTGCCATAGAGCGCTACTCCCCAAAGTGGAAAGTGGCCTATTTTGCGGGGCAGCCCGCCCTCTCGCCCGAAGAGGCGATCCAGTTGAGACTGGGGCCGAAACAGCCCTGACACCATGGGTGTCCTCTCCCACATATGCGCCCTCCGGGCGGCTTAGAAGCGAGGCTGCTTAACCGATGAATGCTGCACTACAGCGGGTCGCTGTGATCCTGTATCAGCCACAAGATATTGTCAATGTGGCGGGTGTCATCCGGGTGATGTCCAACTTCGGGCTCTCAGACTTGCGGCTGATCGAGCCCGCTGCGTATGATCCGTACCGCATGGTTGGCATCGCCCACCACACAGAGGAACTGGTGCAATCGATCCGCCGCTATCCAACCCTGGATGAAGCACTGGCCGACTGCAGTTATGTCCTCGGCACCACCGGCCGGCCCCGCCAGGCGATCCACCAGATTCACGCTCCCCGTGAAGCGGCACCCCTACTCCTGCGGACGGCCTCGGCCAACCCGGACCGGTCGGTCGCCCTCCTGTTCGGCCGGGAGCAGGACGGACTGCCCAACGAGGCGCTGGACCGCTGCCATGGTGTGGTCACCATCCCCACCCACCCGCGCAATCGCTCCCTCAACCTGGCCCAAGCGGCTCTGGTCCTGGCCTATGAGCTCTGGCTGGCCGATCAGCCTGTGCTGCCCGAATCCCCGCCGCCCGAGCTGGCCGACCTGGCCACCGCCGATGAGCGTGACGCCATGTTTTCATCGGTGGCCGGCCTGCTGAAAGCCCTCTACCCGAGTACACACCCCACCCGACTGGAGGGCGCCCTTGCCCGCATGCGCTCCCTGCTGATGCGGGCTGCACCCCGGCGGGAAGAGGCCCGGGCCTTCACCAACCTGCTGCGTCATGCGGCAAGAGTTACCACAGACCCGAGCCAACTCCCTGAGGACGAATAGACGCGGAGGAGCACCACAAACCAGTGGTGCTCCACCCCCTTCCAGCCTATTCAGCGCGACATGAAGTCGT
>JBLNEM010000530.1:0-4523 GCA_050262655.1 Mycobacterium leprae
CGGGCTCCGAAGATCAGGCGCCCGTGGCAGCACAGGCCCACCGGCGTAGGGTACTCTCGCGTAGTCACCCCACGTAGCTGAGGAAGATCTCCTCCAGACTCTGCTCGAACAACTGCACCCCGGTAACCCCCGGCAGCGCCCGAATGCGCTCCGCCAGGCTACCGTCCCCCTGTGCGAAGAGCAGCCACCCCGCACTCTCCCGCACCGCCCGGCGCACGCCCGGCACCGCCAGCAGGGCCGCCTCGGTGACACTGCCCGCCACTCGCACCCGTTTCTCGCTCACTTTCAGGTCGTCGATCGCCCCGTTCACCGTCACCCGGCCGTCCACCAGAATGGCCACCCGATCGGCCAGTCGTTCGATCTGATGCAGGTCGTGGCTGCTGAGGAGCACGGTACAGCCCGTCTCCATGCTGTCGGCCAGCAGCACCTGCAAGTACTGGTGCCGGTTCATCGGGTCCAGCCCCAGGGTTGGCTCGTCCAGGATCAGCAGGTCCGGATGGCCGCCCATCACCAGCGTGAGGCTCAACTGCGCCTTCATGCCGGTGGACATCTGCCGGACGATCTGGCCCTGCGGCAGGTGGAACAGGTCCATATACCGCTGGACGATCGCATCGTCCCAGCGGGGACGGGTCCCACGGCAGAGGCTGACTAGCTCCCGGGCGGTCATGCGCTCATAAAGGGCCTGCCCCTGAGCCACGTACCCGATGCGCGCCTTCAGCGCGAGCGGCGGATAGACCGGTCCCAGCGGCACGCCCAGGACGCTGCCGGTGCCACCGTCCGGCCGGATCATCCCCGCCAGACAGCGGAGAAGCGTAGTCTTGCCCGCCCCGTTCGGCCCCAACACGGCAAAGAAGGAACCGGCCGGCACGTCCAGGTCGACCGCCTGCAGGGCCGCTTTCGCCCCGTAGCGCTTGGTCAGACCCGCCAGTTGAATCGCCATCTCACTCACCGGACCGCCTCCTTTCCGCCTCTGCCAACCGCTCCTGGAACAACTGGGACGCCCGCTCCGATCCGATCCGCAGGCGATAGGCCTCGACCGCCAGCCGGTCCGCGGCCTCCGCAAACTGTCGCAGGCGCTCCGCCTCGGAGGCGGTCTGCTTCCGATCGGCCACAAAGGAGCCCCGGCCGCGCGGGGTCTCAATCACACCATCCCGCTCCAATTCCTGATAGGCCTTCGCCACCGTATTCGGGTTCACGGCCAGTTCCACCGCCAGGTCCCGCACCGAAGGCAGCCGGTCGCCGCTCTTCAGCACGCCGGACGCCACCGCCTGCCGCACCTGATCCACCAATTGGCGGTAGATGGGCGTGCCGCTGGAAGGGTCAATATGGTACCACACGCATTAGCCCCTCCTCCCGCCGACCGGTCTAGACGGCGATCTGCTTCCGCTCAAAGAGCCAGACGGAGAGCAGCAGGAAAAGCAGCGCCCCGCTCCCCAGAATCACCAGATGCGCCCAGGGCACCGTACCCTTGCTGATGATCGCCTGCACATCGTACAGCGAGAAAGGCAGCAGCTCACGCAGCTTTTTCAGTCCCCCGGTGGCATCGGCGAGAGCCATGTGGGCAAGGTTCAGCGCCAGGCCGATCCCCAGTATGGCGCCGGTCCCCGGCCCGTAGTCATCAAAGTAGAGGCTGACCAACAGCATGAGGCCGCCGAGGAACAGGTAGAGCAGCAGCGAGTTCACCTCGGCCACGGCATACCGGCCCAGATGGCCCACCTGCCCCAGGGTGGCCAGGGCGCTCCATAACCCGACAAATTGGACCAGATGCATGAACACCAGGGAGAGCGCCAGCACCCCCCACCGGGCAAGCAGCAGCCTGGCCCGGGAGATGGGTCGCGAGAGCACGAACTCGATGGTCCGGCGGTCCATCTCCCGGGTGATCATGCCGACCACAAACATCGCCGTGAAGATGACCCAGAGCACGGATGTCCACGAGCCCAGCACATAGCCCTGGATCCAGCCGTCGATCGAAAGCAGGCTGGCCCCCGGGCCGAGCATCCCCCTGATCACGCCCTGCGCCTGATCGATCGCCTTTTGCAGTTCGGCCAGTTCGCCGGATGCACGCAGAACGTTCCACATACAGGTGGCGAAGAAGGTGACCAGACCGATGCTTACCGCCCAGACGATGACCGAGATCGCCTCGCTCTTTGCATGCTGCCGAAACAGCGACATCATCTCACCCCCCTATGCGGCGAACTGCTTACGGCTAAAGGCCCGGAAACTGACGACCAGACTGACAACCACCGCCAGGACCGGCACCAGCCAATCCAGTGTAGCGATGCTGCCCGTCCGCATGATATCGGCAGCGCTCACATAGCTAAAGGGACTCAGCAGACGCCAAACCCGACTGACCCCGGCCGCCTTTAGCACATAATCGAGGATGAACGCCACCGTGGCAAGCCCCAGGAAGAGCTTGATCCCCACGCTGTAGTCATCGATCCACATGGAGGCCGCCAGGGTGATGGCGCCACAAGCCAGCGACAACAGCCAGACGGAGACGAAGACGAGGCCCAGGGGTCCCCAACTGGCCTGGTAGCCCTGCGCCGGCAGGGTGAACCGAAGTGCGGCCCACGTGACTACCACGACGGTGGTGATGTTGACTCCCAACACCGCTGCCCGGGCGGCCAGGATCTGGCCGCGCCCCACCGGCAGCGCCAGCAGAAACTCGGCGGTCCGCTTGTCGACCTCACGGGTCACCACCGAGAGCGCCAGGATGACGGCGTAGAGCACGGGCACCACGGTCAGGGCCTTGGCAATGGTGAGGGCCACATAGCCATCCACAGGGCTCAAGCCGCCGATGTCGCCCATCATCTTCAGCAGCGACGGCGGCATGGCCGCGAGGGCGTTGGTGTTGATGAACGAGGGCGCCGAATTGGTGGTGGCCAACGAGTAGAGCGCTCCGCCGATCGCCCAGATGACGAGTCCCTTCCACTGGGCCAGGAAGAACTGCCTGAAGATGCTCATTGTGTGCCGCCTCCCTCGTAGAAGGCCCGGAAGACCTCCTCCAACGGCGGATCGGTCACGGTCAGGTCCGCCACCGCATGGTGGGCCAGTTCAGCGATGAGCGGGTCGATGGCGCCGCTGAAGGTAAAGCGGGCTTTCCGGCCATCGATTGCGAGGTTCCGCACCCCTGCCAGCGTCGACAGGTCCGGCGCCTCAGCCCGGAACTCGGCCGTCACATACTTGACCCGCTGCCTCTTCAGGTTACTCACTTCGTCGACGGTCACGATCTGGCCATCGCGGATCACCGCAACCCGGTCGCACAGGTTCTCCACTTCGGAGAGCACATGGGAGGACATGAAGATCGTCTTGCCCCGGGCCTGCTCCTGCCGAACCAGGTCGGCGAAGACCTCCTGCACCAGGGGATCCAACCCGGAAGTGGGCTCGTCGAGGATGATCAGATCAGGATCGTGGGCGAGTGCGGCCACAATGGCCACCTTCTGCTTGTTCCCGCGGGAGAGCGTCTTCAGCCGGGGCTTCAGGTCGATCTCCAGCCGCTCGGCAAGTAGCTTCACACGGCTGTGATCCTTGATGCCCCGCACGGCCAGGGCGAACTCCAGGTTGCGCCGACCACTGAGGAAGTCATAGAGAGCCGGGTCGGAGGGCAGGTATCCCACCCGCGCCCGGACAGCCTTGCTCTGGCGCACGGCATCCAGGCCCAGCAGGTGAGCCTTCCCGGCCTGTGGGCGCAGGAAACCCATCAGCGTCCGAATCAGGGTCGTCTTGCCGGCGCCGTTGGGCCCGAGGAAGCCGAAGATCTCGCCCTGCTCTACCTGCAAGTTGACCTCACGGATGCCCCGGCCGTTGCGGTAAAGACGGGTAAGACCCTCGATCTGAATCGCCTGCATCTGGATTCACCTCCGGGACGAATTGTACTATGGTCATAGTACACCGGTACACTTCGTCCCGTCAAGCAGGAACCTTCACGCAATACAAGCAGGCAGGTACTGCCACGATCTCATGTCATCGCGCTTGCGGGGGCCGCGAGGCCGCAAACGGGTTTTCCGTCCATAATTTGTCGGGGACGACGGGGGGATGAGAAAATAATGGACGGAAAACTGCATTTGCCGTAACGCCGCGGGTGACTTTGGCCAATTCAGGGGGGAAACAGGGGCGTGGGGGCGTACCCGAGGCCGCAAACGCAGATTAGCGTCCATATTTTTCTCGCCGGCCGCGAGACCCACGAAAGAAATGGACGGAAACCTTTATTGCAGCCGTCGCCCCTTGCGAAGGCGGCCAGCGGTAGCCCCCCTCACTCAAGGCCAGGAAAAGCCAAACCCGGCCCCCATCAGGCCGGGTTTATGTGCAGTCGGATCCTGCGGCCGTTTACCTCAAGTACCAGATCCACCCGGTGACCGTCACCAGGCTGAGCAGCGTGCTGATCAGCGTGATCCCCGAGACGATGTCAGGCTCGGTGCCGAACTCCAGGGCAAACATGGTGGCGTTGATGGCCGCCGGCGTTGCCGCCTCCAGCACAAGGGTCTGGCCGGTCACCGGCTCCGGGTGCAGCAACCGGATCAGCG
>JBLNEM010000531.1:0-20512 GCA_050262655.1 Mycobacterium leprae
TAATCCCGTTGTGTTGTCGTGATCCGTGCACAGACCCCGGCCCCCGCGTTACCCCCCCGTGATCAGCCCTGCCGAGAACTCCGGCACCAGGGTCTGCGTACCGAGTTGGGCGCAGAAGAGCAGGTCCTCCTGGAGCCCCAGCTTCAGCAAGGTCTGGCCGTGCTCCGACAGGTGCAGCAGATCACCGAGCCGCCCGTCATACCGCCGGAAGAGCTCACGGGCTACCTGGCCCATGTCGTTCAGCTCCAGATGGCTGCCGGGGCCGCCCAGGAATTCGAGAATGGCGCCGGCGCAGCCGGTGTCCTCCAGGGAGAACTGATCATGGGTGCCGGCGCAGCAAATGGCCACATCTTTATCCAGGGTCGCCAGCAGGCGAGCGACCGCCGGGGCGTTCAGGAAGGATGCAATCAGGGTCTTGCCGGCGCCGGCTGCCCGACGGATCGCCCGGGTGCCATTGGTGGTGGTGAAAAGCACGGGATGACCGCCTACTCGTGCTGTCGTATACTCCAGGGGAGAGTTGCCCAGGTGAAACCCCGGGATCACCACCGATTTCCGCTCGCCGCCCAGCACGAAGGAGCGCTCCGGGTTGTCGTGGACCACCTGAAATGCCTCTTCCGGCGTCAGGACTGGCACCACGGTATCGGCGCCATTCACCAGGGCCGTCACGATCGTACTGGTGGCCCGCAGCACATCGATGGCTACGGCCACCTTCCCGGCCAGTTCCTCTGCGTCCGGTATGTTTGCTGCGGTTGGATATACATCAACCCGCATGATTACGCCTCCTCTACGTGGGAGTACCCTCCGCCGTCGGGCCTGTGCCGGGGACTTCGTGGGAGTACCCTACGCCGTCGGGTCTGTGCCGCCACGGGCGCTTTTCCTGCGGAGCCCCTTCGGGTCTCCTCGGGCGCCCGAACGGCGTCACAGACCCGCCGGCTTCGGGGACGCTCAGCTTCGTTTCGCGGTTGGGGACAGAACACCCCTGCGGTCCGCTCCGATCCGCTTCATATTCTCTAATTATATTCCACAGCAGAGGGGATCGCCAGTGACCCTATTCTACATCGTCCGCCACGGCGAGACCGAATATAACCGTTCCGGCCGGTACCAGGGGCAGACCGATATTCCACTCAGTCCCGATGGTCGGCAGCAGATCCGAGCCCTTGTGCCGCGACTGAGCCGGCTTCCGCTGGATGTGATCTACACCAGCGACCTCTCTCGGGCGCTGGAGACTGCCCGGATCTTTGCACGGGGGCGCATGATCATCCAGGATCCGCGCCTGCGCGAGGTGAACGTGGGGCTGGTAGCCGGTCTCAGCCCCAGTGAGATTGCCGCCGCCTATCCCGAGGCGTGGGCCGCCATGCAGCAGGACCCCGCCGGTGCACGCTTCCCCGAGGGGGAATCCGCCGTCGAGGTCCAGGATCGAGTGATGAAGGCCCTTGCGGATATTCACCGGCGGTTTCCCGACGGGAATGTGGCCGTCGTGACTCACGGCGGCGTCGTCAAGACAATCGCCGCAGCCGTGCTGGAGTTGCCCCTGGAGCGCCGCAGCCGCATTGTGTTGGATAACTGCAGCCTCACGGTGGTGAAGTGGGGGCAGAACGGCCTCCAGCTGGTCAGCCTGAACGATACCGGCCACCTGCCCCAGGCCCCCACGCCGGTGAAGGCCGACTTCTAACTCACTCCCTCCGGCATAGACATGCCGCAGGGAGGAACGAGCCATGCCACGCTGGGCCCGCTTTCTGTCGTGCGCTTTTACCGGGTTGCTGCTGACCCTTCTTGGCTTTCTCGGGGTTGCCGGCTGGTGGGAAGGGCGCTCCGGGTACTGGCAGTCGGTGGTCAGCTTCCTGTCCACCCCGGCCTTCTGGTCCCTGGTGCTCCTTTTCAGCCTGCTGGTCGGGGCCGGACTGCTTCTTGCCCGGCTCGGGGTATACTTATACGGTGCGCCCAATCTGCTGGCCGGACTGCTGGCCGGCATTCTGCCAGCCCTGGTCTACGTGGTCTTCCTGCTGGCCGCCAACGGGCGTCAGTGGGGCGGTCTCGGCGCCAGCCTCTTGAAGGCCTGGCCCTCGGCGCTGCTTTTCGTCCTGCCATTCGCCTGCGCCGGCGCGTTCACCACGTGGCTCTGGGATCGGTTGGACTGATACAGGAGTCGGCCCCCGTTGCAACGAAGTGTACAAGAAGACTGGATCAAGAGAAAGGGGGAATACAGCCCGCATGGGGCTGCTCTCCTTTGTAGCCATAGACCTGGAAACCACCGGCCTTGACATCATTTCCGATCGCCTGATTGAAATTGGGGCAATCCGGTACGAGGAAGGGCGGGAAGTAGCCGTTCTTCAGCGGTTGATCGACCCGGGCTGTCTCATTCCCCTGCGGGTGCAGAACCTGACCGGCATTCTGCCGGCCATGGTGAAAGGGAAGCCCTCTTTCCGGGCCCTTGCGCCCGAACTGCGGGAGTTGATCGGCGACCTGCCGCTGGTGGCCCACAATGCCGAGTTTGATCTTTCCTTTTTGCGGACAGCCTTTGCGGGGGAGGGGATTGCCCTCCCTAATCGCGTTTACGATACACTGGAACTCTCCCGGGTGGTCATGCCCCGGGCCAAGAACCACCGACTGGCCACGCTGGTCGGCCAACTCGCCATTCAGTTGGAACAGAACCACCGGGCCGAGGATGACGCCCGGGCCTGTGGCGAGATCTTCCTGGCGCTGATGGCGCAGATCGAAGAGATGGACCCCGGCCTGCTCCGGTTCATCCTGGGCGTTGGTGAGCCCGGCAACTGGTCCCTGGCGCCGCTTTTCCGGGACGTGCTGGAACGCAAAGAGGCGGCAGGGGAGAAGGGCCTGGCCCTCATGCAGTGGGTGAAGCCCGCCGAGTTCAACATCCATCCCGGCGAAATCGAACCGGTCACGGATACGCCGTCCCCGCTCCACATCGATACCGTCTCGGCGATGCTGGGACCGGGCGGTCTGATTGCCGAGGCCTTCCCGGCCTATGAGCATCGCCCGCAGCAGTTGGAGATGGGCCAGTCCGTTGCCGCCGCCTTCTCGGGCGGCAGCCACCTGCTGGTGGAGGCGGGAACCGGCACCGGCAAGTCCCTGGCCTACCTGGTGCCGTCGATCCTCTTCGCCAAACAGAACGGCGAGAAAGTCGCCATTGCCACCCACACCATCAACCTGCAGGAGCAGCTCTGGGAGAAGGATATTCCCTTCCTCCAGGAGGCTTTTGCCGGCACCCCGTACGAAGGATTCACCGCAGCACTGGTGAAGGGCCGCTCCAACTACATCTGCCTGCGGAAATGGGAAGAAGAGGCCACCGGCGCCGACTTCCTGACCGGCAGCGATGAACGCGGCTTTCAGATTCGCCTGGCCTCCTGGCTGGCGCAGACCGAGACCGGCGACAAGGCCGAACTCAATCTCAGCGGCGAGGACGAGCGGCGCTGGCAGAGCGTCATGAGCGAATCGGACACCTGCCTGGGCCCCAAGTGTAAGTGGTACCGGAACCACTGTTTTGCCTACCGTGCCCGGGCCAAGGCCCGTGAGGCCGACATCATGGTGCTGAACCACGCCGTGCTCTTCGCCGACATGGCGGCCGGCAACCAGATTCTGCCCCCGTTCCGCCATCTGGTGGTGGACGAGGCGCATCATCTCGAAGAGGTAGCGACGCAGAACCTGGGCATTCGCCTGGAGAACCGCGACGTCATCTCTACCCTGTTCTACCTGTACCGCAGTGCTGGACAGGGCTCCTTGCCCCTGCTGCGCCGCAAGTTGGGATCGAATCAGAAGATCGCAGCCCGCCCACCGGTGGGCCTGCCTTCCGAGGACCAGGTGGAGAAGCTGATCGACCTCACCCTCGACGCGCGGACGGCGACCGACGAGCTGTTCCGCCTTTGCGGGCAGCTGGTGGAATCACGGGGCAACGGCGAGGAGGAAGGCGCCCGCGCCTTGCGCCTGATCCCCGCCGTGCGGACGGGTCTCCTCTGGGAGGCGTTGGACGTCGCCCGAGGCAACTGCGTGGCGATCCTCCGCCGGCTGAGCCAGGGGCTGGCTCTACTCGCCGAGGCTCTGGAAGAGTTGGAGCCGCCTCTGCGGGATGTGGACAGCACCGTAGTTGACATGCAGAAGCAGAGTGGTATTCTGAACCAAAGCGCCCGCGCCATGGACGGAGTCCTGCTGGACCCGGCGGAGGGCGACGTAACCTGGCTAGAGGTAGGCGGCCGTCGGGAGAACCCCTGGGTGGTGCTTCGGTCGGCGCCGATCAACGTGGGAGCGGTCCTGAAGGAGAAGCTCTGGGAGCGGGTGCGGTCGGTGGTCATGACATCGGCCACGCTCTCTGTCAGCGGCAGCTTCGACCATCTGAAGCTTCGCCTGGGCCTTACCGACCTGCCCAACGGGCGGCTCAACACGGGTCTGCTCTCCTCGCCCTTCGCTTACAAGCGCCAGGCATTGCTGCTGATTCCCGAAGACATGCCCAACCCGAAAACGGTGCTGGACCGTGACTATACCGCCGCCGTGGAAACCTTCCTGCGGGAGTTCCTGGAGCGGGCGGGGGGCCGCACGCTGGTCCTGTTCACGAGCCATCGCCAACTGCGGCAGGTCTATGCAGACCTGAAGGACGACCTGGAAGGAGCCGGGCTCTTCCTGCTGGGCCAAGGGCTCGACGGTTCCCGGGGCCGGCTGGTGGAGGAGTTCAAAACCGCCGAGAACGCCGTGCTCTTCGGTTCCGCCTCCTTCTGGGAAGGGGTAGATATCCCCGGCGAGCACCTCACCTCGGTCATTCTGGTGAAACTGCCCTTCATGCCGCCGGACGATCCCGTGACCCAGGCACGCATGGAAGACCTGGAGCGCCGCGGGCTCTCCAGCTTCGCTCACCTCAGTTTGCCGTCTGCCGTGATCCGCTTCAAGCAGGGCTTCGGCCGCCTGGTGCGGACCCGTTCGGACCGCGGCGTGGTGATTGTGCTGGACAACCGGATCAGTCCGAAGCAGACCCGCTACGGCAACCAGTTCCTGCGTTCCCTCCCCGGTCCCTCTACCTTGACCGGGCCGCAGGCGACCGTCATCGACCGGGCCATTGCCTGGCTGAAACAGCCGACTGAATGAACGAGCGGCGCCTCTCCACCGCATGGTGCAATCTGGGAGGGCGCCGGTCGCTCAATGGGGGACAGACTATACGGTGAGCGTGTTTTGAGGAGGGGCTGCCACGATGAGCAAGCCACTGATTCTGCTGACCAACGACGACGGGATTATGGCTCCCGGCATCAACGCCATTCGCCGGGAACTGCAGCGCGTTGGCGGCTTCGAGATCTGGGCGGTAGCGCCCGATCGGGAGCGGAGTGCCAGCGGCCATGCGATCACCATGTACCGCCCGCTCTTCCCCCTGAAGGCCGACGTCGAGGGGGCGGAGGGGCCTTGCTACTCGGTGACCGGCACCCCCGCCGATTCGGCCAAGTTGGCCATTGAGGCGCTTCTGCCCCGGCACCCGGATCTGGTGATCTCCGGCATCAACCGGGGCGCCAATCTGGGTACCGATCTCTTCTACTCTGGCACGGTGGCGGCAGCCCTGGAAGGTCCCATCCTGGGGATCCCGGCCATCGCCTCCAGCCTGGATTCGTGGAGCAGCAACGATTACAGTGTATCGGCCCGCTTCACGGCCCAACTGGCGATCAAGGTCCTCCGGGAAGGGGTACCGGCCGGCACCCTGCTGAATGTGAATATCCCAGCCCGTCCGACCAGTGACATCAAGGGTGTGAAGGTCACCAAAATGGGGCGGCGGCTGTACCGCGATCAGTGGGACAAGCGGATCGACCCTCGTGGCCGGACCTATTACTGGCTGGCCGGCGAGTTGATGGAGCTCCACAACGATTCCGATTCCGATGTGGCAGCCGTCGAGGCCGGCTACATATCGGTCACGCCGGTACAGCTCGACCTGACCCGTTACGATCAGAAGG
The DNA here is from genome assembly GCA_050262655.1 of Mycobacterium leprae. Lineage (GTDB taxonomy): Bacteria > Bacillota > Sulfobacillia > Symbiobacteriales > Symbiobacteriaceae > DASXVX01. Next base: position 5,940 of record JBLNEM010000531.1, read on the forward strand.
AGCGCCTCGGCAGCTGGGGCCTGACGGTGGAAATGTGATCCAATCGATTCCTCCGGAAAGGGAAATATCCCCCTGGAGGCGAATCATAGCCGTTAACTGCGTACGGCACAGCATACACACGTATACGCGAGGCCAACAGCCGTAAAGCGACGGCAGGAGGGCCCACTCTGGTTCACGACTCCCGCTCTGCGCAGTATAAAGGATAAGAAAGGGTGCCTGCATGAAGCGACCGCTAATTGCCAGGGAAGGCTGGGGTATCATCGCCTTCCTCGTTATCATTACCGCTGCCGTCTGGTTCTTCTACCTGCCGCTGGCAATCATCCCGGGCGCCTTGCTCCTGCTTTCCCTCTGGTTCTTCCGTGACCCCGAGCGCCCCATCCCGGGGGACGACCGCACGGTGGTCAGCCCTGCCGATGGCCGGGTCATGTATATCCGCGAGGTTGAAGAGCCGCGGTTCATCCAGGGGAAGTCCATCCAGGTCAGCATTTTCCTTTCGATCTTCAACGTGCACATCAACCGGATGCCGGTGGGTGGCACCATTGGTTATCGCGATTATGCCCCTGGCCAGTTCCTCGCTGCCTGGAACGAGAGCGTCGGCGAAGTGAACGAGCGCTCCTATGTGGGCGTCGACACCGGACGTTTTCGGGTGCTGGTCAGCCAGGTGGCCGGCCTCATCGCACGTCGTATTATCACCTACCCCAAGGTGGGCGACCGCCTTGCCCGGGGCGAACGGTTTGGGTTGATTCGTTTCGGCTCCTGCACCCAGGTCTGGCTGCCCCTCGGCTCTGAAGTCCTGGTGAAGCCGGGGGAGATGGTGCAGGGCGCCAAGACCATCATAGGGAGGCTGCCTGAGTGAGTAGTGAAGCTGAAGAGCGTCGGATGAAAACGGGCCGCCGGACATGGCGCATCCGGGCCGTGTACAGCGGCAAGTGGTGGCGTGAGCGTGGCAAGAAGAGCCTCTCCGCCATCCCGCACTTCTTTACACTGATGAACCTGTCCTGTGGTGTGGTCAGCATCCTGTTGACCATGGGCGGCCACTATCGCCAGGCTTCGCTGATGGTGATCGGCTCCCTGATTGCCGACGGCCTGGACGGTCGTCTGGCTCGGATGCTGAAGGCCGATGGCGAGTTCGGCAAGGAACTGGACAGCCTGGCGGACGTTGTGGCCTTCGGTACCGCACCGGCCATCCTGATGTACCAGCTAGTGCTGCACCGGCTCGGCTACTTCGGGGCCGTCGTGGCGCTCATCTTCCCGATGTGCGGCGCCCTGCGCCTCGCCCGCTTCAATATTATCAAGACCAGCGGCTTCTTCATGGGCGTGCCGATCACGGCAGCCGGCACTCTGCTCTCCTGCCTCGCCTTCTATATCATCAAAAACAACGAAACGCCGGCACTACTGATTTTCCCCGTAGTGGTACTGCTGCTAGCCTACCTCATGATCTCCACGATTCCCTATCCCGATTTCAAAAAGCGCCGTCAGAACCATGCGAACCGGCTCGACCCGTGGCCGTTCGTCGGCCCGTTGGCGATCATCCTGGCCATTCTGGTGGCATCCGGTTGGAACCCCTGGGCCATCGTCCTGATTCCGCTCACCGCCTACGTAGGCCTGGGCCCCTGGCTGCTGCTGCTGAAGCAGTGGAATGAAAAGGTACGGCCCCGGCTGGCCGGCGCCGACCGGGACTAAACGCAATCGGCAAGCAAACGGAGGAGGCATTTGCCTCCTCCGTTTTCGTTGGACGGATTGTCCGATCTGGACGACGCCTCTGTGCCGAGGCATAGAACGACAGGCTGCGCCGTAGATATGGGACGAGTGGCAGAGGAGGGGAGAGCATGAATGGCACCAACGGGGAGAGTCGCAAGTTCGACCTGATGGCCGTTGGGATGGGGGTTATCTGGGGCCTGGTGGTCCTGATCGGCGGCGCACTGGTGCAGACCGTCATCGGCTTGAGCAGCCCACTCTCGACCCAGACGATCGAGATTCTGACCCTGGTCTGGCAGATCCTCGCCGGCCTGTTGGGCGGCATGACCGCCGCTCGGCGGGCCGACACCGCCGGCTGGCTGCATGGTGCGGTTTCAGGAGCGGCGCTGGTTCTCTCCATCGCAGCCGTGATGGGCGTGGCCCAGGCGCTTCCCACACTGGCGGTGCTGTTGAAGATGGCCGGCATCGGTGTCGTGGCCGGCACAGTGGGCGGCATCGCAGGCGTCAACCTGGGGCGTCGCTGAGGATCGGCAACGGGTGGACAGACGGCCGCTCTGCATGGGCGGCCTTTTGCGCGCACGGTTCCTGTTTACGTAAAGCGGCGATTGGGTAGAATCATGGCTGCATAACCCACGAAAGGGGTTGGACAGTCATGATCCGTTTACCAAAGTTTGCATCGCTCATCAGCGTGATGCTGGTGCTGCTCGCCGTCATTCTTCAAGCCGGGGCCGCTTCGCATCTGCACCCCGCCCAGGCTGCGCCCGTCCTGGCTCAAGGGGGGTCGGTGGCCGCACAGGCCCCACTGAAACGCGGCGATCGAGGCGAAGCCGTGCGTGAACTGCAAAACCTGCTGAAGCAGGCAGGCTGTGATCCCGGAAAGGTGGATGGGATCTTCGGACCGCTCACCGAGAACGGCGTGAAGTGCGCCCAGCAGGCGTTCGCCCTGAAGGTGGACGGCGTCGCCGAACCGGCGCTGCTTACCGCCCTTCGCACCCCGCCTGCGCCCAAGGTGGCCGCGACGACACCGGCGGCACCCGCCGCACAGACGGGGGCAGGCGCCACTCGTCAGGTCGCTGACCTTGTTTTCTACCCCGCTGCAGGCGTCGAGAGTGCGACGGCCCCCGGGCAGGCCCAGCAGCAGTCGCCCGATCTGATCGCCCTGACCTTCAACGGCGACCCGGATCCGGAGCTGTTGCCGCAAATCCTGGCGGCCCTGAAGAAGTATGGCATGCAGGCGACTTTCTTCATTCGCGGCGCCGCGGCCGAACAGGCACCGTCATGGGTGGCATCGATCGCCGCCGCGGGCCATGCCGTCGAGAACAATGGCTACGCCGCCCTGGACATGACGGGCATCAGTCAGGCGGCCATGGGTGCGCAGATCCAGCGGGCCAGTACGGCGATCGCCAAGGCCACCGGCCGGAAACCAGCTTACTTCCGTCCACCCTCCGGCCGGTTCAGCGGACAGTTGAGCCGGGCCGCCGCCGAGCAGGGGATGGGACTGGTGCTATGGACCAATGTGGCGGTCACCGATCGGGCCGAGTCTGACCCGGCAGAGTTGGCCGACCAGTTTGCGGCTGCGGCCTATCCCGGCGCCATCCTGATGCTGCATCAGGACCGGCCGAATACCGTGAAGTCGCTGGAGAGTCTGCTCCATAACCTGCGAGACCACGGCTACCAGAGCGTCACCATGTCCCGGCTCATGACTCCCTGAAATCGACCCGATTCGTCAATCGGGCCGCGTAACATGTCGATCGATTCTGCCAGGATGCGGCAGGAAAGGCAGCCTCTGTAGTCCAAACTTATCCAGTAGTTCTCCTCCAGGGAGGGTCGTTCATGTCGTCATCCACACCCTCTCCAGGCCGCAAGTGGCATGGGGCGGCGGTCCGCCAAGCGCTTACCGCCGCCCCGTGGCACCAGGCTCCACCGCCTGGCTGGCGGGCTGTCCGGTGGCTGCTCTGGACAGGCCGCCTTCACGCTGCCGCGACCCGGTGTCGCGCTTTGTTCCGTCGTTACCCGGTCCGTCTCGATCTGGCCGCCCGCCTGGGGCTGCTGCTGTTAGCCGCGGAGCCGGACCCTTATGAAGCCTGTGCCTTGCTGCAGTCTACGGTGCGGGCCGAACCGAACAACGCCCACTACCGTTACTGGCTGGCCGAGGCGCAAATGGCAGAAGGGCAGTCCTCGCTAGCCCTGGAGAACCTGGAAGCAGGTCTACAGGGCCGCCCCGACCATGCCCCCATGCGGGAAGCGAAGGGCCGGCTCCTACTCGCCATGGGGCGCGTGGCGGAGGCTCTGGCCTGCCTGGATGCCGCTTTGGCGGCTAAATCGGCCTCTGCCAGCCTCTGGAACGACCGGGGGCGCTGCCTGGACCTGTTGGGCCAATCCGAACAGGCCGCGGCATCCTTCCGGCACGCCGCACGGCTCGCCCCGAGGGACGGCGCAGTCTGGGCCAATCTGGGGCTCGTCCTGCAGAAAGTGGGGAGGGTGGAAGAGGCCCTTCAGTGCCTGCGTCGGGCGCTTCAACTGCGCCCGGGCGACCCCGTTCTGCTCAACAACGTTGGCTACTCCCTCATGGCAGTAGGCCGGCCGGTTGAAGCGGTCGAATCGTACCGGCAGGCGTTGGCCCACGAGCCCGACTCCGTTGTGATCATGGGAAATCTGGCTGCCGGGTTGGCCAAGCTGGGCCGCCGGCGTGAGGCCACCGACGCGCTCAGTGCCGCCCTGCAGATCAGTCCGGGCGATGCCACCTTGCTCAACAACAAGGGGCATCTCCTCATGGAGACGGGCCAGTACCAGCAGGCCATGGCCTGCTTCGACAGTGCGTTGGCGCAGTGCCCGGCCGACGCAGCCCTTCTGGCGAACAAGGCTGCCTGTTATGTCGCAATGGGCGCCTATGACCAGGCGGTCATCTACTATGGAAAGGCCGCAGAGCTACAGCCGCGCAACCGGCAGTATCTCCTGAGCCTCGGGACCTGCCTGGAGCGCATGGGAAGAGTTGAAGAGGCCCTCCAATGTTTCAACCAGGCGCTGAGCGCCTGACCAACTGAATGAGTGCGCGACGTCCGCAGGCCGGCTCATTGTGCCGGCCTGCGGTATGTTAACGGCAGGGTGCATGCTTACCCTGCCGGGAGCTCACAAGCGGTAGCCCGCTCCTACCAGTGACTGTCGGCTCCGCCCTTCAAGGCTTCTTCTGCCTGCTGAATCATCACTTTCACCATTCGGCCGCCGATTCGCCCCCCGACCCGGCCACAGTCATGGGATGTCATGTTGGGCCAGCCGTTCTGCAGAACCTGTGCGGTCAGTCCTTCCTGGGCGGCAACCTCCCACTTCAAACGGTCCAGCAGTTCGTGCGGTAATACCCGACCGGTGGGCGTAAACTGGGCCACTGCGCCATCACCTCCTCGCAGCCTCCACCTATAGTCTTGCCGCATAAATCCGCTTTATGTTTAGCAAGGCAGGGCTGCAGTGCCAGGTTCTGCCGGGCCGGCAGCGGTTGGCAGGATTAGGCGGCCATCCCGTCGAAATGCTGTGTAACTTTCATCATTCAATAGCACCAGTCTGGAGTGGCCCACATGACGCACTTTTTGGAAGTCGGATTCATGCGAGAGGGCCTGCAGGAGATTCTGGACAGCGCCCTACGGCTCAGGTACCTGCTCTCCCTGACACCCGATCAGCGGAACAGCCTGGAACAGGCGCGCATGCAGCAGGGGGAACTGACCACCTATGCCGATGACGTGCGCGCTGCGCTGCAGGGGGTCTTGCTGGAAGCGCAGGGACTCGTGGATTTCCTGGATCGGTTCGAGGCAGCCCCGGTCATCTACACGGGCGATGGCAGCACGGCCGAAGTGATGGCCATGCTGGAACGGCTGGTCACCCTGGCCGATCAGCCCGAACCGCCCCGGTAACCTGTCAGTCGCTACGGTCATCACCCGAGGAGGCGGTGTCCGTGCGCCGCTTCATCAGTCAATGGCTTGACGACTACTCTTTGCCACTACTGAAAGCGGCTTACCCAGGCTGGCAACAACGCCTGGCGCCCTACAGACCTGTCGGCGTCTGTCGCATTTCCGGTTCGGGGAACGGCGTGGCTCCCCCGGATATGACTCGGGAGGCGGAGCCTTCTTGGCGCGGGTTCGAGGTAGAGCGATATCGCTTTGCCAGCCCAGCAATCTCCGACTACCCGGAGAACCGGTTTGTGTGCGGCCGGCTGCTCTACGCCGGCAGGCGCGCACCGTGGGTTGTGGTGGTACCCGGCTATGCGACCGGGGCCATGCCGCCCCATAGCTACGGGCTCTTCCAGAGCCTCCAGGGACTCGCCTTGCTCCGGAGAGGCCTGAATGTAGCCCTGATCGACCTGCCCTATCATATGACCCGGACCCCCCACGGCTTCTTTTCCGGGGAGCGCTTCTTCACCCCCGACCTCGCCTCCATCGCCGAGGCGATCGAGCAGTCGCTGACGGACCTGATCTCGCTGATTCGCTGGCTCCAGGCCACTTTTGCCAGTCCCGTCGCCCTGTGGGGCACGAGCCTTGGCGGCTGTGTATCGGCCCTGGCCGCTACCCAATTGCCCGAACTGGCTGCGGTAGGCCTGATGGAGCCGCTGAACAACCCCGGCGATGTGATCGCCACGCTGCCGGCTGGATGGCACATCCGGCACATCCTGGACCTGGCCGGCCTGCATGCGGACGACCTGAAGGCGATGCTCTCGCCCGTGGCGCCATCCAGTTACCGCCCTGCGCTGCATCCTTCGCGAATCCTGATCGCCACCCCTCGCTGGGACCACGTGGTAGCCGCCCGCTTTCAGGACGGCCTCTGGCAGGCGTGGGGAAAGCCGCAGCGAATTGTACTGGCAGCGGGGCACATCACCATGACCATGAACCGACCCCTGAACACCTTGATGGCCGACTTTTTAGGCCACTGGCTGCGGTTGAGCGGATAAAAGGAGGGCTTCGCCTTGTCCAACCGGCCGTCGTTGGCTTTGGATATCGGCACACGCAAAGTCGTGGGCCTGTTGACCACCCCTACAGCCAAAGGCCTTAAGATCACGTACGCCGAGAAGCTGGAACACTCCACACGCGCCATGTACGACGGGCAGATTCATGATGTGGAAGAGGTCGCCCGGGTAGTCGGCCGCGTTGTCGAAAAGCTGAGCAAGAGGGCGGGGCAGCCTCTGACCGAGGCGGCCGTCGCTGCGGCCGGTCGCGCCCTGCGCACGTTCAAGGGGACAGCCTTCCGCGAGCTGGCCGGGCTGACCGAACTGACCCACGACGAGGTCTTTGCCCTCGAATTGGAGGCGGTACAGGCGGCGCAGGCGGCGATGGCTGCCGCACTCAAGGACGGCGAGAACGCCCACGACTATCATTACGTGGGCCACAGCGTCATGGGGGCACGCCTGGACGGGCTGACCATCGGCAACCTGGTGGGTCAGCGCGGCCTTCTGGCCGAACAGGACGTGATCGCCACGTTCCTCCCCCGGGCCGTGGTCGACTCTTTGCAGTCGGTCCTGAACCGATGCGGCCTGGAGATGACGGCACTCACCCTGGAACCGATCGCCGCCCTGACCGTGGCGGTGCCGCAGAGCATGCGCCACCTGAACCTGGTGCTGGTGGACATCGGTGCCGGTACCTCGGATATTGCCATCACTTACAAGGGCTCCGTGCTGGCGTACGACATGGTGCCGATTGCCGGCGACGAGATCACCGAAGCGCTCTCCGAAGCCTATCTGATGGACTTCAAGGTGGGTGAGTCGATCAAGCGGCAGATCGCCGTGACCGACGAGGTCACCTTCACCGATATCCTCGGCCAGAAACAGACCGTCGCAAGCAGCGAGATGATGAAGAGCCTGGCGCCTGCTGTAGGCCGCCTGGCGGGGCAGATTGCCGACCGGATTTTGAAACTGAACAACGGGGTACCCCAGGCCGTGATGCTCGTGGGCGGCGGAAGCCTGACCCCGGGCCTGCCCGCTGCCGTTGCGGCCGCCGTGGGGCTGCCAGAAGGGCGTGTTGCCGTGCGTGGCCGGGACGCGATCGCCGGCGTGGATGGCGCCAAGTCGCTGCTGGCCGGTCCCGATTCGATTACCCCGATCGGTATCGCCGTTGCTTCCCGGGAACGGTCGACCCTGGGCTTCCATCTGGTCCACGTGAACGGACATAGCGTGCGGCTCTTCCACCCGACCCAACTGACGGTTGCCGATGCCGTTTTGGCTGCCGGCATTAGCATTCGGGAGATGCAAGGGCGGGTCGGACGCGGCCTGACGATTACGGTGAACGACGAACTGCAGATCGTGCGCGGTACGGTGGGCAAGCCAGCCCGCATTCTCGTCAACGACGAGCCGGCAACCCTGGAGACACCCATCGGCCACCGCAATAGTATTATGGTAACCCCCGGCACTGTTGGCGATGCAGGGAAGGCAACGGTCGCCGATGTGATACCGGACGGCGCCAGGCCGATTCAGGTCAGGGTCAACGGAGTGGGCCGCCTGATCCAGCCGTTGGTGACGGTGAATCGCACGCCGGCGCCGCTCGACCGGCCGTTGGCCGACAACGATGCCGTGCGCTTCGAAACGGTCCGGACGGTGGAAGACGTACTCTTGTCCCTGGGCTACGAAGGGCTGGACGAGATCGACGTGATCCGTTTCACCGTCGAGGGCGAGCAGGTCGCCGTGAAGCGGCCGCGGTATCAGTTCAAGCTGAACGGGCAGTTGTGCCTCTCCAGCGCCTTTGTGACCGACGGTGATGAACTGGAGCTGATTGCCCAGCCGACCGTTACCCTGCGTGAAGCCGCAGCCGGGGCCATTGCCGAGGTTGCAGCGTGCAGGATCATGCTGAACGGCCGGCAGGTCGACCTGGCAGGCCCCGATCCTGCCATCGTGAAGAACGGCCGGCCGGCCACCCTCGAGGAACTGGTGGGCGAGAACGATAAGGTGGAGATTCTGCGTTCGGCTGAAGCCCCGATCTTCGCCCATCTCCTGGTGCGGGCCGGGATCGGCACAACGCCCCCGCCGGGCAGGACCCATCTCGTGATGCTGCTGAACGGACAGGTAGCCGAGTTTACCTCATCGCTGAAGGATGGCGATCGGGCCGAGGTACGGTGGGAGTGATCCCCATCTGGATAACCCGCCCCGCCTTGTGGCAAAATGTCGGGGTGTGACCATTTCTTCCCGGTGCTTCGACCGCCGAAAGCAGCGGGGGCGGTGCGTATCTTTTCGATACACGATCGCCCAAACGCTCTCCTCTGTAGGCCTGCGAGCCTGAGAAGGAGGGGGAGGGGTCGGGGTCTCGACGGATGAGTGCGTAGTTTTACGGTTGGGTTACAGAACGGCCCCGGAACCTCGACGCGGAAGGAATTTCTCTTGTTAAGCGAAATACATTTAGAACGGTCCTGGGTGGCACGTAAGGTGGTGAATCCGCGATGAAGCTAGACCGCTTGGGCGATATTACTTCGGAGTTGTCCGCCAATCTGGTGAAATCTATCCTGCTTCCCGGCGGGTTAATGGAATGGTTATCGAAACCCCTGGCCGAACGGTTGCGGGAGAAGGCTAAAGCCACTGCAAAACCCGGTGAAGGTGCCGAGGCTCGTTCCACCGTAGCCCTGGGGCCCACCGTGCTGTTTGGCGGCGCTCCCATCCCCGACGAGGCCATCGTGGCACTGCTGCATCTCGCCGGCGGGCGTTCGGCCAAGGTCGCGGTGATCCCCGTAGCCGCCACGGATCAAGCCCGCGCGGTTGAAGATGGCGTGCGTTTGTTCACACGCTTTGGTATGCGTTGTGTTGAAGTGTTGGAATTGACTACAAAAGAACGGGCGGAGAGCCCTGAATGGGCGGCCCAGTTGGCCGACCATGATTGCGTGCTGCTGTGCGGCGACAGCCCTGAACTGGGGCTGCAGGCCTTGAGTGGCACGGCCTGCGCCGCTACGCTGCGGGAGATGCAGGCCGCCGGTAAGCCCGTGGCAGGCCTGAACGCAGGCGCCATGCTCCTGGGCGACCGTATTATGTTGCAGCGGGACGGCGGTCAGGTGCTGGAAAAGGGCCTCGGTCTGGCTGCGGGACTCCTGATCGAGTCGTCGTTTACCCAAACCACCGGTTTCGGCCAGATGGTCAAGGCGCTGGGCACGGAAACTGCTTCAGGGCTGTTGGGGATCGGTCTCGAGGATGGGACCGCTCTGGTCATTCGCGATGGCGAGGCAAAGATATTGGGTGAAACTAGTGTTACAGTAATGGACATGCGGGAGAGTCTGCCCGGCAGTGCACCGGCACCCGTTGGTGCAGTCTGCGGTTTGAAAGTGCATGTACTGACAGATGGGTATGGCTTGAACCTGCGTACAAGAAAACCGATCACACCGCCTAAAGAACCGGCCCACGCGGTGGGTGAACGCTGAACTCTCTCTGGTTAAGGTCGACTTCATTTCCCAAGGTCATACCGGTGGGAGCTTGCCATTTTCGGCAGGCTCCCCTCTTTTCGCGTTTCTACATGACATAAGATGTATTATCGGACGTTGTCTTTCTGGAAAAGGGGGACTAGCCAGATGGTTCTTGAGACCAAGCGGTCTAGTCCCCCGACCTCGTACTACCTGCCCGGCACAAAAAGCCCTCAAATCGCCTCGTAGCGCTCCGGTTTTGCGAGACCTCTGCCGTGATTAGCTGATCGGCTGCTCGGCCTCTTCATCCGCTACCTCTACGGGATTCGTATCACAGTCCGGATGCAGATGAGCGATTGCGACCAGCCGAGGGCCGAGGCTGACCCTTCTGCTGTGAAAATCCGGTTCCAGAATGGGCTTATGGCAGGCCGTGCAGATCAACTTCCGCTCTAGACGTAACCGTTCTGCGGTCTTCTGAATCTCGTCTTCCGTGGGGTTTACCAAAACAGGCCGCTGTGACTGCACTGCCGCGGCCAGGATCTCCTTTAACCGCTCCGGCACTACCAGAATAACCCCTCCTCACGCGGACCCAATGATCGATGCGCTCCGCAGGAGGTTATGCCGTTTTTATGGTGCCTATGCAAAACGCCACCGGTTTTCCGGTGGCGTATCTCGCATTCTGTTAACCCGAACGCTATCCCAGGCTGCGCAGGACTGGCAGCAGTTCGCTCATGTTCCGCACGATCAGGTCGGCATCGCTGGGCTCGCTGAGCTGGTGCGGGTCGATAAAGACCGTCTGGCAGCCCATGGCCTTCGCCGGAGCGATCTCGTTCACCAGGTTGTCGCCCACGCTGAGAATCTGGTTCAGCCCAATCCCGTAGGTCTGCGCCAGTGCATCAAAGATCTGCTTCAGGCCCATCGGCTTGTTGGACCGGAAAAACAGCTGGTCAAAGTGGCCCAGCAGGCCGATTTTGGTCAGAATCGCCTCGCTGTCAGGCTGTGGGCTGTTGGTCGCCAGGACCTGAATCACCCGGCCCTTCAGGGACTCAACGACCTCCCGCAGGCCGGGAATCGGCCGAATGGTAAAAGCTGGATCGGCCATGATATCGCGAATCCGCAGGAACGCCTCATTCTGCTTGGCCGGGTCGCCGCCGTAATGGGCGGAAACCGCCGACGGCACCCACCAGAGGTCGCCCACATTGTAGATCCGCTGGTGATCTGGTTCCACCGTGCCCGGATAGAGCAGCCGCAGCTGCTCTGCCGCGATCGGCGTTCCATCCCACCGGAGGGCCCGGGTTACCTGGTTGGCCCGGGTGTAGAGCACCACGTCCCGTTCCCGGTCGTAGAACGCGCCAATCCGCAGTGCCGGGTGGTTGCCATCGACCACGGCCCGGTAATCGTTCCAGAAGCCTTCCTGAACGTCCTGCGGCAGGTGCGAAGCGATCTCCCGGGCGTAGAGTTCGAAGTGCCGGTTGTCGTCATAGACGGTGCCGTCCAGATCATAAACGATGACACGAATGTTTTCAGGGCTGTGCAGCAAGCGAAGATCCGCCTCCAGATGCGGTGTTAACACATACAAACGTTATTCTACCGTTTCCTGCGGATTGGAACAAGCGGCAAGTGCAGCGGCAATCTTCTGGTGGGCCACAGGCAGCGCATAGGCCTGCAGCTGCTCGGGGGTCACCCAGTGTAGTCTGTCCGTTTGGGGCGGAATCCTGCTTTCAGGGGCCGGCACGGCGGTAAAGGCTGCGAGGTCCCAGACCAGGTGCGTGAAGACGTGCTTGACCCGGCAGAGCTGAGCCTCCAGTTCCAGGGTGAGCCCGTGTCGCTCCGACAGCAGCACGTGCAGGGCCTGTTCGGCTGTCAATCCATCCGGCTGCTCACCGCCGGGGAACTCCCAGAGACCGCCCAGGAGGCCCGCCGACGGCCGCCTCACGATCATCACCTTGCCGCCATGGCTGATTACGCCGGCTACCATGGCCACCGCCCGGGGAGCCTTCGCCTTGGCCTTCACCGGCAGTTCTTCCTGCCTCCCCTCCTCCCTCGCCCGGCAGAACGCGGCCACCGGGCAGATGGCGCACCTGGGGGAGGTTGGCGTGCAGATCAGGGCGCCCAGTTCCATCAGCGCCTGGTTGAAGTCCCTGGCCTGGCCGGCGGGAATCAGCTGAGTCGCAGCCTGCTCCAACAGCCGTCGAGTGGCCGGCTGTGCCACGTCGGCCGTGATCAGCAGAAGCCGGGAGAGCACCCGCAGGACGTTGCCGTCGACTGCGGGCAGATCCCGGCCGTAGGCGATGGAAAGAACGGCGCCGGCGGTGTATGAACCCACCCCGGGCAGGCTCAGCATCGCCGGGAGATCATCCGGCACCACGCCGTCAAAGCGGCTCAGGACCTCCTGGGCAGCCCGGTGGAGGTTCCGGGCCCTGGAGTAGTACCCGAGGCCTTCCCAGGCCTTCAGAACCTGCTCTTCCGGCGCCGCCGCCAGCGCCTGGATCGTCGGAAACAGGGTAAACCACCGTTCATAGTACGGGATCACGGTATCGACACGGGTCTGCTGGAGCATCACCTCGGAAACCCAGATCCGGTAGGGGTCCTGTGAGCGCCGCCACGGCAGATCCCTGCCATGGGTGGCAAACCAGTTGAGCAGCGCCCCGGAAACGGCTCCCGGGGCGGCAATCGTAAACGTCATGCTGTTGAGCTTGCTGCGAACCATGTGGACCCCTTTCTGTAAACCTGATGCCTTCCTATTTCCGCCGCAGCCATTCCAGAATGGCCGGGTCGATCTGCCCAGGTCGGATGTCGCGCTCCTCGAAGTTCTCCGTGCCAATGAAACGGGCCCACGCCGGTTCGAAGGCGGTCTCGGCCGTCAGGTAGCCCAGCCGCCGCAGGTGCCCGGATACCTCGGTCAGCAGATCGCCCTCGAGCTTCAGGAGGCTCTCGGCCGCCGGCTTCTCGAAGTAGAGGCGCCAGAGTCCCAGGAGCCGCTTCAGTTCGGTGATCGGCTGTGGGTGGTCGTCCACCCGCAGATCGATATACCGGTCGCTCTGACCGCCGTAGCCGCCTTTCTCCCGGGCGATATAGAGAGCCGCCGACTGGCGCCCGCGGCTGTCGCCGCCGGCTGCCTGACCAGCGTCCAGGGCTTCACAAAGACGATGCGCCAGGTCGCCACGGGTCGCCTGGAAGGTCTCAGCCAGGGCCGTCACCGTCGCCTTACTGACCAGGATGTTGCCCTGTGCGGCGAAACCCGGTCCGGCGATCCCACCCGCCCAGTTCATGCAGGCAGAACCGGTGAAGGTGGCCGAGCCGCCCTGACGGTCTACCATGCCGACCTGACGGTGCTCGCGGCCCGGGTCATCGGCCAGTAACCGGTCCAGGGCCGCCTGTGCGGAGAGTCCCTGCCGGAGCAGTTCGAGCCCCGCAGGGCCAAAGCCGGTGTTCGCAAGCGCCTGCGTGGCGATCGCACCGGCATCGGCGGCTACCCATGGCACCACCGCACCGACGGAGAGGAACTTGGACTGGACAGCAACACCCAGGTCACCGGTCTCCGGATCCCTTGCAACGATGGAGAACGTGGCCACGATTTGATCCGACAACGACAAGCACCTCCGGTGAACCTTTTGTCCGTATCCGATTCTCTACAAAGAGAGTGCAATCCTTTACCAAACCGCGGTCGATGGGGCCGGGAGGATTTCCCGTTTCCGATTCGAACTTTTCCACGTGGAGGTGTCCAGCATGGGGTTCTTTACCTGGTTGGGCCGGGGCGCCGAAAAAGAGCGCGCCTATGCGCGGTTAAAGGCGCTGCAGGAACAGTATGGCGTTCACGGCGAGCGCATCATCAAACTCTCGGCCCGGACAGACCTGGCCCGCAAGTCGGCTGGCTCTACCGCACGGGCCTTTGAGTATGTTGAGACTGTCTTCGTGGCAGCCACGCAGCAGTATGCCCGCATGGGTGAGCAGCTGCAGAGCATCGAGGAAGGGCTTGGCAAGGGCCGGGTCGGCGACTTCCGCACGGCCGAATCAGAGATGCCGAAGCTGGGGAGCCAGTTGGACGAACTGGCCCAGCGCCTGAGCGTCTGGGAGGCGAAGTGGCAGGAGGTCCCGCCGCGCCTGGAGGATGCCCGCCGGAATCTGCTTCTGCTGCGCGAGCAGGTGGCGGCAGCGGCCGCCGTAGTCGGTGCAGCCCTGACCCCGGTCAACCGCCTTGCTTCGATGGAGCGCTACGCTGACCAGGCAGAGAATGCCCTGGCCGCCGGGAACCCCATTGAGGCCGATCACCTGATCGACGACCTGTCGCTGTCGATGGAGAAGCTTTCGTCGGAAATCGCCACCTATGCCAGCGGTGCCGCTGCCATTACCGATCTGGAGCAGGAGTTCACCATGCTCCAGGAACGGGCCGCCGCCGAACTACCGGCCGAGGCCGCGGCCGCGCTCGCCGCAACGCAAGCCCTCATGACACGCCTGCGCCCGGCACTGGCAGCCGGCAAGCTGGAGCAATTCCAGGCCGACCTACTGCAGATCCAGAAGCAGTT
>JBLNEM010000532.1:0-2659 GCA_050262655.1 Mycobacterium leprae
CTCCTTCGAGGAGTTCGACATGTATGTCGAGCATCGCTGCATCGATTTCGGCATGGAGAAGACCAAGGTCCCCGGCGACGGGGTGGTGACCGGCTGGGGCCAGGCGCCATGGTCGAGCCCACGCACCGGGTCGTTGTGAAAGGGAATCCCAGCCCGGGTCAGCAGGTCACCTACCACCCCGACCGTTGCGCCGCCACCCGGCGCCGGGTACTCGATCTGGTAGAGCTCCGCGGGGAAGCCGCCGAAGTCGTGGATGGTGCTGTATCGCTCTGCGGCACCGACCGCCTGCGTCCGGCTCTCCCAGTGGGCGGAGAAGAGCAGCGCAGCGGCAGGCTTCAGCTGCCGACCGAGTTCTCCCAGGATCCGGGTGTACGCGTTCTCCTCAACAGCCAGCAGTGGCGAGCCGTGTGCGATGAAGAAGGATGGGAGCAATGGAATCCCTCCGTTCGGGGGTCAGCTGCCTACCGGATCGGCGGCACGGCCCGGCAATACCAGTAGGCCATGCGGGTGCGGAGGCCGCCGTGGCGCAAGATCTGGCGGGCCGCAGCAGAGAGGCCCTGGTGACGAACTTTCGGGTCGGAGAGGTAGAGTCCTGGCAGACCATCGACCACCAGGGTGTGCAGGGTAGGCTCCGGCAGGGCTCTGGCCCGGCGGCGGGCCTCCAGCAAGATCCGGCCGATGCCGGCGGTGGCCGCGGCGGTGTCGCCGTACGGCTGTACCAGGTTCAGGTCGCCACCGGCCAGATCTTCCGCCTGGTCTATGTAGTAGTCCAGCAAGATGTGCAGGCCGCAGATCCAGGGGAAATAGGCCGCCAGCAGTTCGCCGTTCCCGGGCGCCCCGGGATGGCTCGCGACCATCCAGAGGGTGAAGAGCCCCAGGGTGGAGCCGCAGGCCGCGGCCATCTCCCACCACTGCCAGCCAGGGCACTCCGGGGCCAGGGTGGAGAGCCATTTCGCCAGAGACGGCGCCCGCAACGCCGGATCCGGCAGGTGCTTCAGCACCTGAAGCTCGCAGTAACGGTCGCCCAGTAGCAGGCACTGCGCCGCAACCAGACCATAGCCGGGCAGGGCGGCCAGCTGTCGCTGCGTCTCCTGCACCAGCGCGCTCAAATAGCCCTGCGCCCCTGCGGCGTAGGTGCGAATCGGGGCGCCGGGCGTCAGCGCATCCGGCACGGCGGTGTGAATCTGCCGCAGGACCGGTTCCGATGCGCTTCCCATGCGGTCGCTGAGGTTGTCGAGATAATCGACCAGGGTCTGAAAGGCCACGATCGCCGAGACCAGATGCGTTTGCCGTTCGTGCGCACCGGCGGCATAGACCGAGCCGCCCTCGCAGTGAAAGCCCTTGGTCAGGATGCTGCTGAGCGCTTGCTGGCGCAGTGCCGGATCGGGAATGGCGCGGGCCGCGGCCTCCCACTCCCGGAGGCACTGACGGGCTTCCAGCCGACAGTGCCGGTGCATGGCATAGGCCGTGGAAAACTGCTGCAGGAACCCCGAGGCGATCGGCATCCGGCTGATCAACTCCTTCTGCCGAAACAGGCGGACCGCCTTTGGGGGCGAGTCCGCCTGTGCGTTAGGATACCCATTCTGCTCTGCTTGCTTACCGGCTTTCGTGCCGCTGAGCCGGGAGGGTGAGGGCGTGCAGCTGCTCCGTCAGGTTGATCATAAAGCCCTTCAGGCCCATCGTCTTCCACAGGTGGCGGAGCACCGTGAAACGCTTGGCCACGGCGCCCAGCTTGCCGTGAAT
The DNA here is from genome assembly GCA_050262655.1 of Mycobacterium leprae. GTDB lineage: Bacteria > Bacillota > Sulfobacillia > Symbiobacteriales > Symbiobacteriaceae > DASXVX01. The sequence goes on from JBLNEM010000532.1 coordinate 1,744, forward strand.
CTGCCAGCGGAAGACCAGGCCGCTGGCGTTCAGGCCGCCGAGGTCGCACAGAATGCCCTGCAAATGGGGCACGAAAGGCCTGGCGGCATGCCCACGGAGCCGGGCCGCCAGGTTGGCGGCCGCACCGAAGCCCATCTGCTCGGCCAACTGGGCGCTGGGGGGAAGGGAACGCTCGCCGGGGTTGGCCGTATAGGCAGCGCTGTCGCCCAGCACGAGAATTTCGGGCTTCCCGGTGAGCAGGTCGGGTCCAATCGAGACCCGGCCGGAACGGTCGGTGGACAGCCCCAACTGGCGGACCAGCGGATTGCCCTGGACACCGGCGGCCCACACGATCAGGCCGGCGGAGAGGATGGCGCCGTCGGCAAGGCAGACCTTGCCCTCTTCGATCTTGGCGACCCGCCCACCGGTCAGGACGTTGACCCCCAGCCAGCCCAGCCGGCGGCGGGCCCGCTGCTGCAGACCCTCCACCAGACCCGGCAGCAGCGTAGGCATCGCCTCGACGACGGTGACCGCCGGGTGGATGTCGGTGCGCATGGCGATCTCCGCCGCCAGTTCCACGCCCGTAAGGCCGCCTCCCACGATGACGACCCCGGCGCCGGGGGTCAGCTGCTCCAGGCGGGTGCGGATCACCTCGGCATCCCGCTGGCCCCGCAGGAAGAGCGCATGCTCCTGCACGCCGGGGGTGCCGAAGTCGTTATCCTTGCCGCCCAGGCAGAAGGCCAGGGTGTCGTAAGGCAGGTTGCCGGCCTCATCCGTCAGCACCAGCTTATGCTCGGTGTCGATCTCCAGCACGCTGGCGGTCACAGTCCGCACCCCCTGACCCAGGGCGGAGAAGGGGATCTCCACCAGCGACGGCGCATGGGTGCCTGCGGCCACGCTGTGGGTTTCGGTCAGCAATGTATGGAAGGGATTGCGG
>JBLNEM010000533.1:0-4555 GCA_050262655.1 Mycobacterium leprae
GCCTCGCCGCCTCTGCCGCCGCCGGCCCTGCCCTCGCCCCCCCCGCCGAGAGCCAGCGTAAGCTGGCTCTCGCCTTTTCATCCTCCTCCGGTACGCACCCTAAGCCGAACTTGTCGGCCAAACTCCGGAGAAAAAGGCCGTTCGAAAGAAGGATTTCGGCCTCGTCCAGCCAATTAATCTATCCGTTAGATTAAGTTGGGCTGTTTCAGCGTCCTCTTTTCCTATTTCAGGCATGGACAGGGTATGTGCCACAGTTTTTCCTCCAGTGGATCGAAAAAGCGGGGGAGGAGCGTGCGTTACCGTCTCTGTCCGAATGAAGGAAAGCATGTGGGTTTGCGAGGCTGTATGGGGAAGACTGTTGTGTAGGAGAACACGCAATCCTGGTGGTCATCCACCGCAGCGACCCACTCGCAAAACCAGAGGAGGCACGATGAACCAGTATGTGGCGTAAGGTACAAGCTTCTGTGATTGTTGCCGCGCTTTCGTTTTCCCTGCTGGCCGGTTGTACCGCTAAGCAGCCGGCAACCCCGGCCCCAGGCGGCGCCGCTCCCGCACAGGTTGTGAACCTTGATTTCTGGGCGCACTGGGGCTCCGAACAGCGGATGCCCACGATTAACAAACTTGTGGCCCAGTGGAACCAGGCGAACCCCAACATCCAGGTCAAATACACGTTCGTGCCGTTTGACCAGATCATGACCAAGACCCTGGCGGCTGTGGCTGCCAAGAACCCGCCCGATGCGGTCATCATCGACAACCGGACGACCGCCCAGCGGGCTTCGAAGAACCAGAACACCGACCTATCCGCTCTCGGCGCCGACACCCTGAAGAGCCAGTTCGCTCCCGGACTATGGAGTATCGCGAGCTACCAGGGCAAGCTCCATGCCATGCCGTTTGTGACGGATACCCGCTTCCTGTTCTATAACAAGGCCTTCTTCACCGAAGTCGGCCTCGACCCCGCCAAGCCGCCGACTACATGGGACGAGCTTCAGGCCGATGCCACGAAGTTGGACAAGCAGTCTGGCGGCAAGTATACCCGCATGGGCTTCTACCCGCTGTGGGGCAACTTCGGCTACGAAGGCTGGGTGAACAACGCCGGCGCTACCATGTTTGACCCCACCGGCACCACCCCGCAGATCAACAATCCGACAGCGGTCTCCACCCTCACGTGGATCCAGAACTGGACCAAGAAATACGGCTACGCCAACCTTCAGGCCTTCCAGGCTGGCTTCGGCGGAGGCGGCAGCGCCCAGAACCCCTTCATCGCCGGTCAGGTTGCGATGATCATGGACGTTGCGACCTTTGCCTCTACCATCGGCAAGTATGGCCCCAACATGCAGTGGGGCATGGCTCCCGTGCCGACGCCCAATGGCCAGCAGGGGCCGATGAGTTCCTGGGGTGGCGGCTTCTCGCTGGAGATTCCGGCGGGCTCCAAGCACCCGGCAGAAGCCTTCAAGTTCATCTCCTGGCTGGCCACTCAGGGTGTGCAGACCTGGGCCACCGAGCAGAACGATATCCCGGCTAACCTCAATGCGGTCAACGCGATCGCAGCCAACAATCCGCTCTTCAAGCAGATTGCCGACAACCTGCAGCACACCTTCATTTCGCCGGCGCCGATGCTCGCCCCGAACTACGGCACCGCGGTCCAGAAGGCGCAGGATGATGTCATGATTCGAAACGCGGATCCCAAGACTGCACTCGATGCAGCGCAGACCGCTGTCCAGCAGATGATCCAACAGAACAAGCCATAAGACTCGGCCCAGCAAGCACGGCGGACGCTCCGGGCGGTGTCGCCCGGAGCGTCCCTTACCCCAACGAGGAGGTGGCCCGATGAGCGCAAAGACTCCCGGTCGGCGTGGCCTATCCAGTGATGCACGGGAGGCCCTTACAGGTTACCTGTTTATCCTGCCCTGGATCATTGGCTTCCTCGTCTTCACCGCCGGCCCCATGTTCTTCTCACTGTACGCCAGCTTCACGAACTACGATATTACGTCCCGATTCAAGTGGATCGGACTGCAGAACTATACCCGTCTTCTCTCTCAGGATCCCATGTTCTGGACTTCCATGGGCAACACGTTCTATTACGCCATTTTTGCCGTGCCCCTGGGCATTGCCGTGGGCATTCTGGTGGCCGTAGCCCTGAACCAGGAGATCCCGGGTCAGCGGATCTTCCGGACGATCTTCTTCATGCCGTCGGTCCTCACCGGTGTGGCAGTCCTGCTGCTCTGGCTCTGGATTTTCAACCCGCAGGTGGGCGTCATCAACAGCTTCCTGATGCACCTGGGGGTCAAGAACCCGCCGCTCTGGTTCGCGTCACCGGATTGGTCGAAACCCGCCATGATCATCATGAGTATGTGGGGTGCGGCCGGTGGCTTTATCATCTACCTGGCCGGTCTGCAGGGCATTCCGAAGCCGCTCTATGAGGCGGCCCAGTTGGACGGCGCCACCAGCATCCGCCAGTTCTTCACCATCACGGTCCCGATGCTCTCGCCGACGATCTTCTTCAAGTTGATCACCGGCGTCTCCGGCTCCCTTCAGTTCTGGTCCAGCGCCCTGATTATGACCCAGGGTGGCCCGTCCGACTCCACTCGTTTCTACGGCCTCTACATGTGGACCACGGCCTTCACCGACATGCGGATGGGCTATGCGTCGGCCATGGCCTGGATCCTGCTGATTATTACCTTGATTATCACAGCCATTCAGCTCTGGGGCTCCAAGCGGTGGGTCTACTACGAGGACGGCGGAAGGAGGTAGCGAGCCATGACAGAGCAGGACTACACGTTAGAAAAACTGCAGAGAGAGTTCAAGCGCACCAAACAGCGGCAAGTCGTGTGGGGATACACGAAGAAGGGAATTGCCCTGCTGGTACTCATCCTGATCAGCATCGCGATCCTCTTCCCGGCGATCTGGATGCTCTCGACCTCGCTGAAGGCTGATACCGAAGTGATGAAATACCCGCCGGTCTGGATTCCCGCCCACCTGATGTGGGGCAACTATGTCAAGGCCTGGAAGGCTGCGCCCTTCACCCGGTACGCCATCAATACGGCTCTCTACACGTTTACGGTGGTCATTGGCACCGTCTTCTCCAACAGCTTGGCTGCTTACGGCTTTGCGAAGCTGAAGTTCCCGGGCAAAAACGTGCTGTTCACGATTCTGCTCTCCACCATGATGATCCCGGGCATGGTGACCATGATTCCGCAGTATATCCTCTACTCCAAGCTGGGGTGGGTCGGTACCTATGCGCCGTTGATCGTGCCCAGCTTCTTTGCCAGTGCTTTCTTCACGTTCCTGCTGCGCCAGTTCTTCCTGGGCATCCCCATGGAACTCTCCGAGGCGGCCCGCATCGACGGCGCCGACGATCTCTATATCTGGTGGCGGATCATCATGCCGCTCTCCAAGCCGGCTCTGGCCACGGTGGCGATCTTCACCTTCCAGGGCGCCTGGGATGATTACGTGGGACCGCTGCTCTACCTGAACGACAACAAGCTGTACACGTTGCAGGTCGGACTACAGATGTTCCGGACTTCGTTCGACACCCAGTGGCAGTATCTGATGGCTGCATCGATTCTGGTGATGCTGCCGGTACTGGTCCTGTTCTTTGCCTTCCAGAAGTACTTCATCGAAGGCGCAGCGCTGAGTGGAATCAAGGGTTAGGGCCCCTGGAAGGAGTGCTAGTGGTTGGCAACGAACACATCGACCGATAAGGTGATCCTGGGCATTGATATTGGCGGTACCAAATTGGCGGCCGGCGTCGTCACAATGGATGGCCGCCAGATCTCGGAGGATCGGGTGCCGAGCTATGCCAGCGAAGGCCCTGATGCCGTAATCGAACGGCTCATCGCACTCTGCCGCCGGGTGGTAGAGCTGGCGGGCGTCAGCTGGGAGCAGATTATCGCAGCCGGCGTCGGCTGCGGCGGTCCACTGGACCCCAAGACGGGCGTCATCATGGAGCCGCCCAATCTGCCCGGTTGGATCGATATCCCCCTGGTGGACCGGCTGCAGAAGGCGCTGGGGATTCCGGTTTACCTCGACAACGATGCGAATGCCGCCGCTCTAGGCGAGTTTCGCTTCGGAGCGGGCCGGGGTGTGCAGAACCTGGTCTACCTGACTGTTTCCACCGGTATCGGCGGCGGCATCATCATTGGTGGCCAGCTTTATCAGGGCGAGAATGGGAACGCCGGCGAGCTGGGACATATGTCGGTCTCTTATAACGGTCGGGCCTGCAATTGCGGCGGCCGGGGATGCCTCGAGGCCTATTGCTCGGGCACTTCCATCGCCACCCGGGCGCGCGAGGCAGTCGCCGCCGACGACAGCTATTCGCTGCTCCTGAAGTTGGCCGGAACCCCGGAACGGATCACCGCAGAAACGCTCGCAGCGGCTCTGGATCAGTACGATCCCATGGCCATGCAGGTCTGGGCCGAGACCATCGAGATCCTGGGCGCCGGCATCGCCAGCGTCATTAATGTCTTCAATCCCCAGCGGGTGGTTCTGGGCGGCGGTATCACCAACTTCGGTGACAAGCTGTTCGTGCCCCTGCGGCAGCAAGCCATGGGGCGGG
>JBLNEM010000534.1:0-11227 GCA_050262655.1 Mycobacterium leprae
TTGCGAGCGCAGGTCCCCGCATTAAAAAGGATGGCGACAACGTAGCTTCGGCTCGGGCATGTCGGCTAAGCCGACATGCCGAGACGCCAAAACCCCCCAAGGGCCTTGGGGGGTGGGTGCAGGGGGGGCGGAGTCGCCCCCCCTCCACTTAGTTAGGGGAGTCGCCCCCCCCTTCACTTTACAGCTGGGTACCGGACAGCTGGCTCTCGGCCAGGGCGATCATCTTCTTGACCATGTAACCGCCGACCGAACCGTTCACCCGGGAGGGCAGGTCGCCCTTGTACTGCTGCCCGTAGTTACCGATCCCTAATTCGCTGGCGGTCTCGAACTTGAGCTGTTCCAGAGCGTTGCGGGCCTGCTGGATCAGTACTTCGTTGTTGTTCGCCACTGTGTTGTCACCTCCTGACGCTATTTATGATGCCCGGTGACAACGACATTATGTGACCACATTATGGGAACCACGACGAAGCGTCAGGCTCTCTCCAGTGTGAAGGCTGGCCTCATTTCGCCGACCAGTGTGCCGGCCCAATTGCGCACGGGTATCGACCGGTATGGCGCAAGCGCCTCCAGATCGCTGTCCGTCAGAACGCCCAACTGCCGCAGGATCTCTACCAGCATCAAGTGGCGGACGTCCTTGTGACCGTCTTCGGCCTTGACGGCAATGCCGATACCACCGGTGACGCCCATTGCCCGGAGCACGGGCGAGGCAGCCACGGTTTTTGGCAGAAGGCCGATGCAATAGACACCTTCGGCGCCGCTCTTTGCCACGAAGCGATCTCCAGGCAGACTCATCAGCTTGGTGCAGATGCGATTGCGGCCAGCCACGTTATACGGGTGGGCCATCATCGCATCGCGCAGTTGACGAGCCGCGCCAGCTTTGCCTTCAGGCATTCGCTCGGGCTCCGACAGACGGGCATAGGCGTAGGCCATATTGAAAATCGGCATGCCAAAGACCGGAACGCCACAGCCGTCAATGCCGATAGCGATCTCCGCCTCAGGCAGCCCGACCACATCGGCCACATTGGCCAGGATGAGCCGCTGCAGATCTGACCGGGGGTTCATATAATCGTTCAGTGGCAGGCCCAGATGCTTGCCCATGGCGAGCATGCCGGAATGCTTGCCGGAGCAGTTGTTGTGGATCGGAGCAGGCGCCTCGCCGGCCGTTGCCATGGCGGCTGCCGTTTCAGCATCGTATGGTATTTGCGGGCCGCACTGCAGCAGGTCGGGCGAAACGCCGGCCAGCCTCATGGCATCCAGCACGGTCGTGGTGTGAATGGGTTCGCCGTTATGGGACGCGCAGAACATGGCCAGATGCCGCGTTTCGAAGCCAAAAGCGGTGGCCGCACCGGAGAGAATCACGGGCATGGCCTGAATCGGCTTGGCCGAAGAGCGCCAGAAAGTAGTCTTCCCGGCATCGCCGACATGCATCAACAAACGGCCGTTTGCATCCACGACGGCGGCGTCGCCGCGGTAGATGTTCTCGACCAACGGACCGCGAGTCTGTTCCACTACAATGGCCGACATGGCTTTCGCCCTCCTCCCTTAACGGCTGGCAGCGGCGATGAACGCCTTGAAGAGGGCGTTGTGATTGTACGCTTCGTGGGTAAAGTTCTCCGGATGCCACTGAACGGACAGGGCGAAGCGATGTCCCGGATGCTCCATGGCTTCCACAATGCCGTCCGGCGCCTGGGCGCTGATGACCCAGTCGCTGGGGACCGACTTCACCGCTTGATGATGGCGGGAGTTGACTCGGATGGAGGTACCCAACAGGTCAGCCAGGCGCGTGCCCGCTTTGACAGCTACCGCATGGGTGGGATACGACTTGGCCGCCGATTGGGAGTGCTTGATCGCACCGGGGACCTGTGCGGGGATATCCTGCCACAAGGCTCCTCCGGCCGCCACGGCCATGACCTGATGTCCACGACAGACGCCCAGGATTGGCATGTTCCGCTCGAGGGCCACCTTGACCAGGGCCAGTTCGGTGGTATCCCGTGCGGGCGAGATATCGCCGTTATGCTGATGCGGCTGCTCGCCGTACAACTGCGGGTCTACATCATCGCCGCCGGAAAGCAGCAGGCCGTCCAGGTGGGCCAAGATCTCCCCGGCCTCCTCGGTGGTGTCACAGAACGGCAGCAATACCGGCACGCCACCGGCAAACTGAATGGCCCGGAAATAGTCGCTGGTGTTGTACCGCCAGTCCCGTCCGCCGTCGCGCATCTCGCAAGCTGTGATCCCGATCAGTGGCTTCATCCCTGTACCCCTCTCATACTGTAATGATTTAGTAATAAAACGCCTATCTGTGCGAAACCCGGGTGCCAGAAGGCGCCCGGGTCATCTCACCTTATTCAAAGCTCTTTCAGACCCAGACTGATCAGGAGTGCGTCATCAACCTGCTTCATGATCTCGCCACCCAGGTGAGTCACCCGCTCCCGCAGCCGTCTTTTGTCGATGGTGCGGATTTGCTCCAGCAGAATGACCGAGTCCCGCTCGAGGCCGTAGGCCTCCCCTTCCAGTTCAACATGGATGGGTAGTTTGGCTTTCTCGATCTGACTGGTGATGGCCGAGACAATGACCGTGGGGCTGTACTTGTTACCGATGTCATTCTGGAGCACCAAAACCGGCCGCACGCCACCCTGTTCTGACCCGATTACCGGGCTCAGATCGGCGTAAAAGACGTCGCCGCGACGAATATTCAAAGGCCTACTCATGCGACCAGAACCCGCCTCGGGACACCGCCGGACCTTCGACGACCGGACCTTCCTCGGCAAGGGTCAGGTTGATGCGGGCCATCTCCTGGTAGCCTCGCTTCATCTGCTCCCGCATGTCCCGTTTCTTCCTTTCCTGGACGTAGATGCGCACAGCTTCCTGCATAAGCGTGCTGCGATTCTCCTGCTCCACGGCGCCGATCCAGGGGTCTGCCATGGAGCCGACCTCCCGTTGAATAGAAGGCTTCCCTTGCTATTCTATACCGCTCCGTAAAGAAAGGTCAAAAAAGCAGCCTGCCCTATCAGGATTCCCTAAAGCTGCAGTTGTCCATGCTGCCGATAGAGGCGCGGAACCCGCTTGCTGATGGCGCAGAGGACCTCATAGTTGATGGTCCCGATCGTTCTGGCCATGTCGCCGGCAGTGATCCACTCACCTTGCTGCTCACCCATCAATACTACTTCATCGCCCACCAAAACGTCCAGATCATCCGGAATCCGAACCATTGTCTGGTCCATGCAGACTCGCCCCACCACGGGGCAGCGGCGGCCGCGAATCAGGACCTCGCCGCGGTTGGACAGGAAACGGGAATAACCGTCGGCATACCCGAGGGGCAGTGTGGCGATTTTCTCCACGTCGGCTGCCCGATAGGTACAGCCGTACGAGATCGGCGTCCCCGGCTCCACCGTTTTCACGTGCACAACACGGGTCCGCCAGGTCAGGGCGGGCTCCAAAGGCACCGGCCACTGCACAGCCGGATCGGGTTCGATGCCGTACATGGCGGCACCGCCCCGCACCAGATCGAACTGTCCTTCCGGATGGAGCATGATGCCGGCGCTGTTCAGGGCATGGCGGACCGGCGGGTTGACACCGATCTCAGCGAGATGGGCCAGGACACCCTTGAAGAGCGCCAGCTGCTGATCGGCGAAATCATTGTCGGGCTCATCGGCGGTCGCCAGATGGGTGAAGATGCCTTCCACTTCGATGGCCGGCAGTTCCTGGAGGGCCCGGACAAACGAAACCGCCTCGGATGGCCGGATGCCGATCCGGCTCATCCCGGTATCGATCTTCAGGTGCACAGGCACCTTCCGCCCCAATGTTTCGCCCACCTGGGAGAGCGCCTCGGCCAGATCCAGATGGAATAGGGTGGTGCGCAGTCCATAGCGCACGACGGTCTCGGCCTGTGAAGGCGAAACGAAACCAAGCATTAGAATGGGAGCAGTTACCCCGGCTTCCCGCAGCTGCACGGCCTCTTCAACGGTGGCCACGCCAAGCCAGGCGGCCCCGGCCTGCAATGCAACCCGTGCAGTAGGAAGAGCTCCGTGTCCATAGCCGTCGGCTTTGACCACAGCCATAAACTGTGCTCCCGGCACCAAGTGTCGAAGTGCCGTGATATTGTGTACGATCGCATCCAGATCCACTTCCACCCAAGTTGGGCGGATCCGGGTCAGGTCCACGGCTAACCCCCCCTTTGTCTTTCAGGCGTTTTTTCTTAACCCCAGAACTCCTCGATCCCATCCTGCAGCCCCTGCCGCAGATCACGCTGCACCCGGGGTAGTTCAGCGGACAGATCGCCGGCCAGAATGCCGTCGTTGCCCATCTGTTCGGCCAGACGGTCTCCGGCCAGCCCATGCATGTACGCACCGGCAGCCGCAGCCTCTGGTGCGCCCATTCCCTGGGCCAGGAGCCCGGCAATGATGCCGGTCAGTACATCGCCGGAGCCACCGGTGCCGAGGGCACGGTTGCCCGTCGGGTTGATCCAAACGGCGCCGCCCGGCTCAGCGATCAGTGTGTAAGCACCCTTCAACAATACCACGGCTTTAGTCGCAGCGGCGGCCGCCCGCACGGCGGCAAACCGGTCAGACTGAACGGTTTCGACGCTGACACCCAGCAGGTGGGCCATCTCCCCGGGATGCGGCGTCAGTACCAGCGGCACCGGGCACTCGGCCAGCATCGCGGGCTGACCGGCGAAGGCCTTGATTGCGTCTGCATCCAACACCAGCGGCGCCGGCGAAGAGGCCACGACTTTGCGGACAAAGGCCTGGGTTTCCGGGTCGAGTCCCAGGCCGGGCCCTAATGCCAGCGCGTCTGCACGGGCTGCCCGTTCCAGGAACGGTTCGGCTGCAGCCGTGGCGAAACCACCGGCGGCAGTCTCCGGGAAGGCCAGGGTCATGAACTCGGGCTGCATTCCAGCCACCACAGGCTGCGAAGAGACCGGCGATGCAACCGTGACCAGTCCGGCGCCCACCCGAAGGGCTGCCTCGCCTGCCAGCGCAGCGGCACCGGTCATCCCACGGGAGGCGGCTGCCACCAGCACCCGCCCCCTGGTGCCCTTGTGGGCATTCCGGGAGTATGTCGGCAGCCAGCTCTGCACCAGCGCAGCGCGGGTCAGTTCAACGGTGATCTCTTCTTCATCCACGGCGACATCGTAGAGGCCGATGTCGGCTACCACAACCCGGCCGGCCAGGTCAGCCGCGGGGAACTGGAAGAGCCCCAGTTTCGGCAGCGCAAAGGTGACGGTGACGTCGGCCTTAACGGCGGGCCCATCGGCGCGGCCCGTGTCGGTGGAGACGCCGGATGGCATGTCGACCGCCAGCACCGGGCGGCCGGCCTGGTTGATCAACTTGATCGCCTCGGCCGCGGGTCCCCGGGCAGAGCCGACTACGCCAATGCCCAGCACGGCGTCGATGACCAGTGCGGCATTGTTCAGCGCATCTTTCGCCTGGGCTGGCATCAGGATCGGCACACCCGAAAAGCGACAGGTGCGGAGCGCCTCGGCTGCATCGGCCGGGAGATCGTCATAGGTGGACCAGAGAACCACCTGCGTGTTCACGTCCCAATGCTGGAGCCAACGAGCTGCAACAAGACCGTCGCCGCCGTTGTTTCCCTTGCCGCAGACCACCACCACCGGACCGCGCTTTCCGCCCAACATCTGCCGGGCGATCACGGCAACCTGGCGTCCGGCGATCTCCATCACCAACTGGGACGAGACCTTGTACTTATCAAACACCCGATTCTCAATGGAGCGCATCTGATCCCCAGAAACCACTTTCATTGAACGGCCACCACCTGTGCCATGGCATACTCTTTGCAGTGGGACATCGAGACATGAAGCGCTGTCACCTGCTGCGCCCGGGCCACCTCCGCCAACGCCCCCGAAAGCCGGAGAGACGGCTTGCCCGACTGCGCCCTTACCACCTCAACATCGGTCCAGCGCACGGATCGGAGACCGATCCCCAGCGCTTTCAGTAATGCTTCCTTCGCCGCAAAGCGGGCCGCCAACCGTTGCGCTGCGACGCTAGCGTCTGCCGCCGCACAGTCAGCCTGCTCGCCAGGCGTATAGACCCGGTCCAGGAATCGCCCTGGATGACGAGCGAGCACACGGGCGATACGTTCTACTTCAATGATGTCCACACCGATTCCTGTAATCACGGTACCGCCCTCCCCGCTGATGCCTGTCTCGCTTCTTGCCGCCAGAGGAAGGCCAGTACTTCGGCCACTGCCGCATAAAGCTCCGGGGGAATCTCACGGCCGATCTGCAGCTTCACCAGCGCTTCGGCCAGAGGCCCGTTCGTCTGGACTGGGACATGATGTTTCGCCGCAAGGGCCAGGAGCGCCTCCGCCAATTCACCCTGACCGGCGGCCAGCACACGGGGGGCACTGCCGCTCTCCGGCTCGTAACCGAGAGCAACGGCCGTTTTCCGGTGCTCTCGCTTCGGATCAGCCATGCTCCCACCTCCGCCCCTGGGCTAGATGCGCCGGTCCAGAAGCCCGCTGGCCCCGCCACCAACCGGCTCCACGGTTTCGCCCGGCCGTGGTGGACGGCTGCCCAGCACGGCCTCAGCGAACCCCACTGCGGCCAGTTGCTGGCGCAACGCCTGCAAGTCGGCATCGATCGCGTCGCGACTCTGTGTAGAGGGCACCGTGAAGACCGCTGTCAACTTGCCGGCGCGTTCGGACAACTGCACTTCTACTTTTCCCAGCGCCGGTGTTTCCCACCAGATGCGTACCTGCCGTTCAGCGGGCATGCTACTCTCATTCGGTTTCCGGCGGTCCTCTTCGGGCACGGACAACTGCGCCCAGCCCTGAGAGCCCTGCGGCATGGGAATCGGCAGCCATACCGGCAGCGATTGTGCCGGGGTCTGCGGGGTCGGCGGCGCCGACTCCACCCCCAGCAACTTCAGCAGCAGCTGGCCAGGGCTGTCGGTCTCGGACAGCACCTGCAGCTGCAACCGCTGCCCCGGTGCAATCGGGAATTCCGGGCGAACCTCCAGGCGGTTCCCCCGGCCAACGACAAGCACGGCCCGGTCGCCGGTCACGGAGAGCACTTCAGCCTCCAGCACTCGCCCCACGGCCAGGAGCGTTTTGAGTGCCCCGGCGTCGTCCGGCGATGACTGGAGCCGGATCAAGGAAGGCCCAATGCCGCCGGCTAGCATCTGCATCCCCTTCCTTCCTTCCCCGGAGTATCCCCGAAAAGTTCGCCGATCTGTCGGGGAAACCCTCCACCAGGGAAGGATTCCACGGACTTTCGCACAATAACTAACTGATAGACCGCCAAAGGAGCACGCAGCCATGGAATTTGCAGGCATCCAAGCCGGTGACTTCGCCATTCGTAACCTACATAACGCTGCCGCCGACGTGGCGGTTATGGCCAAGTGGCTCTCCGACCCGCGGGTGCTGGAGTTTTACGAGGGGCGAGATTGCCCGTTCGACGAGGCGAAGATCCGGGAGGTTTTTTTCGCCGGCGGCCTTGGGCCCACTGAAGTGCCGTGCATCATGGAATACCGTGGTGTGCCGTTGGGCTATCTGCAGTTCTACTTCATCGAGCCGGAGGATCGCACAGAGTATGGCTATCCGCCGGACCCGGCCCTGTTCGGGGTCGATTTGTTCATCGGTGAGCCGGAGTACTGGGACCGCGGCCTGGGTACGGACTTCATGCGCCTGATACTGGCCCACCTGTTCCAGGTGGAAAAAGCCGATATTGTCACAGTGGACCCCAAGGTGCAGAATGCACGGACGATCCGGTTCAACGAGAAGTGTGGCTTCCGCAGGGTCAAGCTGCTGCCGAAGCATGAGCTGCATGAAGGTGTCTGGTGCGATGCCTGGCTGATGGCCGTCGACCGGGCAGCGTTCGACCGGGCGACCGGCGCCCGGGGGGCATAAACCGTGAACCTTTTCGCCTACGGTTCCCTGATGGACCAGCGGGTCATGACCCGAGTGATCGGCCGCACCCTCCGAACCGGCGTCCCCGCCACGCTGTATGGCTACCGCAAATGGGAGACCACCCTTGGCTATCCGGCCGTGCTCCCGGAGGCCGGCAGCAGCGTGGAGGGGCTGGTCTATTTCAATCTCTCGGAGGCCGACCTGAAGCGATTGGACCTGTACGAGAACGTACACAGCACACCGCCAGCCTACTACCGCAAGCTCACGACGGTGCAGGGCGCTCACGGCCGAATCAGCGCCGAAGTCTACATCGGCCAGCTCAACTACTTTCGGGCTCGACTCAAACTATAAACGCCCTGCCGTTTGGCAGGGCGTTGTTCTCTCTATTCATAGGAGTCGTTCGGGCAGGTACTGAAACAGATTGACGCCTGCGGCGGCGAAGTCGGGCTCCAGCGCCTGCAGCAGTTCGATACCGCCCTCCCGCAGCAGGCGGAAGAGCAGTTCGGAAGCCTCAAACTCCAACTCGTAAAGCCGCCCGTCGATCGCACAGACCCTGGCTGCCAGGGCGAAGCTGAGCGCTTCTTCCCGCTTATTTTGGGACAGGGCATTCCGACAGAGGAGCAGTTGCGCCTCGCTCTGCTGTGCTAGCCGGTCGTCGGCCAACTCCAGGGCGCCGGATGCCGCCTGGACGGATTCGGCATGGCGCCGCATGGCGAATAGGTAGTAGGCGCGATCGAGCAAGTGATCGGCGCCAAACGCACGGTCGCCCTGATGGGCGGCCGCATAACGGCTGCACTCCCCCAACAGCGAGACCGCCTCCCCGGGCTCTCCACGATCCAGGTGAATGCGAATCATGGCCCGAGCGCACTCGAGAACACACTGTTCCGCACCAAACCGTTCGTACCAGCGCCGGGCCGCCCCATATCGTTCCAGAGCCTCCGCATGCCGCCCTGCCCGCGTGAGGGTATCCCCCATGCGCTGCAGGGCCGTACCTTCCATACACCTGGCTGCCGTGTATGTGGAGAGCCCATCGAAGTATCGGGCGAAATGGAGCAACGCAGACTCATACCGGCGAATCCGGCTCTCGGCCGTGGCCAGATCGAGCAGAGCCAGACCCGCGACGTCAAACGCCTGTGCTTCCTCCGCCAGTCGGACCGCCGCCTCCCCGGCCTCCGCTGCGGCAAAGTAGTCGGTGAGTTCCAGGCAGCTACGGCAGACGGCCGCCTGAATGCGAGCCCTCGCCTCGGTACCCTGTTCGAAAGCCAGCAACCGGCTGGCTTCCGCCAAACAGCGCCTGTACTCTCCCATGTCCAAGAGACGGCCTAGATGGCTAACCGACAACCTGAGACTCCTCCCGATCCTATTCCTTTTCCATGCACTCCCGGAGCTTGACGATCTCGTCCACGATCTCGTACTCCAGGTCGTAGCGCTGGGCATCCAGTGCGATCACCCGGGCCTCCCGGGCTGCCTGTAAGGCGTTGTGCGGGGCCCCCTCCGCCATCTGCTGTCTCGCACTCAGCATGTGGTAGGCCACTTCACGCTTCGCATTGCCCCTGGCATAGGGCCATGCCTTCTGCAGCGCCTCCCCTGCCCCTGCCGGGTCGCCGGACGCCAGTTGGTTCTCGGCCCGCGTGTACCAGTACCAGAACGCAGCGATCTCATGCTGCGGGTTTTGCTGCACGAACCGCTCCGCCGCCCTCAGGAGCCCCGGCACCTGGCTGAGTTCACCAGACTTTGCATAGGCCAGCAGCAGTTGACCGCGATAGTGGGCCAGCCGCTCATCCGATTTATTGCCATTGGCCAGCGCCAGCCCCGCGGTGAGGTGGGCCGCCGCCTCTGCCCAGTCTCCCTTGCGCACAAAGAGGTCGCCGAGTTGGAGCTGCACTTCCTGTTCATGCATGCGGGCACCGTGCAGCCGGTCCCGAAGGGTGAGATATCGGGCAAGCGCCTCGGCCTGGCGGACGTAGTGATGAAGATGCCCGTGCGCCTGAGCCAGGTCCACGAGGATCTCCCCCAACAGGTCCCACTCACCGGCTGATTCGGCCAGCGCCCTACCAGTCTCGCCGGCCGCTATGGCTTCGGCATCCGCATTCATGGCCAGCCGACAATGGGCGATCGCCTGGTAGCACCGGGCCTCCTCACCCATAGTCTGCCCACCACAGGCTAACGTCTCTTCTGCCAATTTGAGGCATTCCTCGAATTGGTGGCCCTCCAGCAGTGACCCGAGTACCTCAACGCCCAACCCGACCACCCCTCTGCATGGAGCGTTTAAGGAATCAGGACAGCCCGTTCAGCGGAAAGCTGTGGCGGGCTGTTACTACCGTCAGGAGTTGCTTCAGTTGGTCGGTTTTTCGGGCTCGAGGGTGGGCTGCGGCGCACCTACCAAATCTCGCTGCAGGATGTATTGCGGCAGGTAGGTGCTCAGGTCGACCCCGATGGCCTGGTACTCGGTATCCAGCTGCTTCAAGGCGGCGGGACCATTCTTCTGGCGGATCGTCTCGACGAAGGCCCGGATCGACAGGTATTCCAGGTCGAACCGCCGGACGGCCAGCGCCTCAACCCGGGCTGCCAACGCATAGCCCAGTGCGTCCTTGACCATACCCAGTTCCCGGGTGCAGGCGTGCAGCACCATGTGAACGTGGAAAGTCAGCTCATGGTCCTCCTTGTGAGTCTCCATGGCTTGCATGGCGGCGATAATCGCCCGCTTATAACGGCGCTGTCTCAAATAGAGGGCGCCTTTGTCGTAGAGATATGTACCCTTGTAATAGGTCTCGGTAGGATGGGCCAGGGCGATGGCCCGCTCCTCTTTCAGGAGGTCCTTCACCTGATCCAGCGACTGCTTGGGATTGACATCGTTCCAGTCGAGGTAGGTATTCACCAGATCGTGTATGCAGGTAAAGTCGCCGTGCACCACCTTGTTCTTCTGGAACCAGGCCCGAGACCGCCGAAAGGCGACCAGCGCCTGTTCGTGTTCCCCCTGATGCTGGTGGCAGATGCCGATGCCCTTCCAGGCGGCGCCGACGAAGCGCTGCGACTCGACATACCGCCGTTCACTCTCCAGCAGGGAGTAGAACTGGAACAATGCCTGTTCAAAGTCGTGGGTAGCCAGGTAGGCGTGCCCGAGATTGAGCAGGGAGCGGGCGAGCAGATCCCAGTCCTCAACATCCCGGGCCAACTTGACGGCCAGTGAGCCGGAAGGGATGGCCCCGAAGGGATCGTCGATCCCCAGACGGGCCCGGCAGAGCGCCATGTTCACAGTAGCCAGTTCCTGAACGGTGAGGCCGCCTTGCAGAAGCAGCTGTTCAGCGAGACTGATGCACTTCTGGAACTCGCCGTCTTCCATCAGCCTGAGCAAGTATTC
>JBLNEM010000535.1:0-4104 GCA_050262655.1 Mycobacterium leprae
CAGCGAGAATAGCTGGTAGATAGGCCGGAAGTGGAAGCGGCGTAAGTCGTGGAGCGGACCGGTACTAATCGGCCGAGGGCTTGACCTTCTGAGGTCTGATCGGCGAACACGTGTCTGTGTGTGTATGGCTTCAGCTTGTACTGTGCAGTGCAGACGATCCTACGGGCGGTTAGCTCAGCGGGAGAGCACTTGCTTCACACGCAAGGGGTCACTGGTTCGATCCCAGTACCGCCCACCAGAAAACCCTTCATATTTCCCCACCTGGAAGCGTGGTGTAGAGGCCTAACATGCGGCCCTGTCACGGCCGAGATCGCGGGTTCGAATCCCGTCGCTTCCGCCAATCTGGCGCCATCGTCTAGGGGCCTAGGACACCGCCCTTTCACGGCGGTAACACGGGTTCGAATCCCGTTGGCGTCACCATACTGAGTATCAGGGATCATAACCCCGGTGTGCACTGCACACCGGGGTTATGTCATGCCGGGGCCGATTTTGGCATATCAATGCAATGTGCCGTTATTTGGCGTCAAATCGAGAAGGCATTGGCGGGCACGAAGTCGAATGCTTAGTGATAGGGTGTGTATCCCTGCGAAAGACCTTGATCACTACACTGATGGCGTACAGGTCTGTCCATCGTGATGGATCTCAGCGCCGGAAGGAGGCGACCAATGAAGCAGGTGTGGCAACCAACCCTTTGGGTTGAGCGCATCAAAGAACGTTGGATGGCCGTATTGGCTCTTGCAGTCGTCATGGTCATGACGGGAGCCATCGGCTGGGCAGTAAAGCCAGAGTCGCACGACATCGTTGTCCTTGGTCTGGGCAGCACTCAGCGGTTCAGGACAACGCAGCAAGAGGTAGGGCTAGCTCTACAGTCTGGCGGCATCAAAGTGGGGCCGAAGGACGTCGTATCACCAGCTATAAACAGTTCTCTACAAGGGAAACAGGAAGTTACAGTTCAAATTCGCAGGGCAGTAACAGCAACTGTATTGGCGGACGGCAAGGCCATGCAGGTCCTCAGCGCAGCGCCGACAGTCGGCAATCTGTTGGCTGAAGCCGGAATCACGCTCCAGCCGAAGGACACGGTATCGGTGGATCTGGCAGCCGCACCGACAGCGGGCCTCGAGATCAAGGTCGCCCGCTATAGCCAGAAAGTCGTTACCACGCAGGTGGAAGTTCCATTTGATACCGTCCGGCGTGAAGATCCCTCGATCAACGCAGGGCAGACCCGAGAGCTTCAGGCCGGTTCGCCTGGCTTGAAAGAGGTTACGCAGGTTGTCTACCTGCAGGACGGCAAAGAGGTCAAAACTGAGACCGTAGAAGAACGTGTTGTGCGCGAGCCCGTAAGCAGCATTGTGGCGTACGGGACTGGCGGCGTCGTTTCTCGTGGTGGGCGGGATTACCGCTATACGAAGGAACTCGATCTGAGCTCCACCGGATATACCGCCGGCAAGGAGAGTAACCCGAATGGAACTGGGTATACCTATACTGGGATGAGAGCTCAGTACGGTGTGGTGGCCGTCGATCCAAGAGTCATCCCCCTATATACCCGGCTCTACATCGATGGCTACGGCCCTGCCATCGCGGCGGACATTGGCGGCGACATCAAGGGAAACCGCATTGACCTATGTTTCGACTCACTGAGTGAAGCACTCGAATGGGGCAGACGCCCAGTCAAGGTGTATATCCTCGGCGACTAAAACGAGGGCCAGAAGCCGGTACCACGCCGGATTCTGGCCCTTTTGATTGCAAAGGAGCGGTCTTGTTGGATCTTTCCAGCGCCAAGACTCTGAAGGCAGTAATGGCTGCGCATGGCATTCGCCCCCAACACAAGCTAGGGCAGAACTTCCTCACGGACAGCCGCGTGCTTGACGGTATCGTTCAGGCCGGCGACGTGGGACCGACAGATCTCGTGTTGGAGATTGGACCCGGGCTGGGCACCTTGACGCAAAGGCTAGCGGCGTCGGCCGGCAAGGTATTGGCAGTAGAACTCGATCAGAACCTGGTGCGGATTTTGCAGGAGACCGTTGTCAGGGAGCACCCCAACGTTGAGGTCATTCACGGCGATGCTGCGCGTATCGACTTGCTGGCACTCTTGCAGGAGCGAATCAAACCGGGGCAGAAGGCCAAGGCGATTGCGAACCTGCCATATTACATCACTACGCCTTTGATCATGCGGCTGCTGGAGGAGCACTTGCCACTCTCGCACATCGTGGTCATGGTACAGAAGGAAGTAGCCGATCGCATCGTTTCACCGCCCGGAAGCAAGGAATACGGTGCTCTGAGCGTGGCCGTTCAGTATTACACCGAACCGTCGATCGCAATCAAAGTCAGCCGTGGGGCATTTCTGCCGCCCCCTGAAGTGGACTCGGCGGTCGTAAGCATGCATCTAAGGGACACAGCACCTGTAGATGCACCACCAGACCTTTTTTTCCGGGTCGTACGTGCTGCTTTCGGGCAGCGCCGCAAGACCATTCCCAACGCATTGGCGGCCGGCCTGGGGCTCGAAAAGGGGAAGGTTGAACAGGCTCTGACCCAGGCGGACATCAGTTTCCTTCGCCGCGGTGAAACGCTCTCTTTGGCCGAGTTTGCGGCCGTTGCCCGCGCCGTACTGGCGATAAACGGCCAGGGTTAACCTGTCACCCCACGGACCCAACAACGGTATAATTACCAATGGGAAGATTTATGCGGAGGTCTCCGGGAGGGAGCTGCCATGCAGGAAGGGCAGTTTTTCAGTCCCACCAGGGGTGCGCTTAGCTATGAAGGACTGGTGCAAGATCTCCTGGACTTTGTGGCACAGGAACCAGATGTGCCATACCGGCTCATCGTCGGCACGGACTCGCATACCCGAGAGGCTCTCTGCTTCGTCACGGCCATCGTCATCCACCGAATTGGGAAGGGTGCCCGGTTCTACTACCACAGGCACCACCAACCTAAGATTCGCAGCCTGCGTCTGCGCATTCTCCACGAGACGGCTCTTTCGTTAACCGTCGCGGAACGATTGACTGCAAGCCTGATCAACGCGGGGGCTGCAGCACTGAATGTAGAAGTTCATCTTGATGTCGGGCAGAACGGAGCAACCAAGGAGCTGATACGAGACCTGGTCGGAATGGTGACCGGCAGCGGATTTCATGCCGAAATCAAGCCGAATGCCTATGGGGCTTCGAAGGTCGCCGACCGATACACGAAGTAGTTTATGAAGCATTGTTTTGTTAACTCGCCAGATGCTTGACAAGACGGGCTGTCCGCCAGTAGAATATTAGATTTCTTGACTCGGACAACCGGCGCTGGTATAATGGGCACGGTGCGGACCTTTTGCCAGTGGGGAGGAACTCCCCCGTCCCAGTTTGCCGGAAGGATGTGGTGTTCACTTGGCTCCCAAGAGCATTCTTGCGGATATCAAGAAGGACCTCGACTCATATGTCGGAGAAAAGATTCGCTTGAAGGCAAACAAAGGTCGTAAGAAGATCTTGGAGCGCGAAGGTGTACTGGAGAGCACCTATCCGAATATCTTCATCGTAAAGCTGGAGGAAGCTGACAGCTCAGAACGGCGGGTCAGTTACAGCTATGCGGACCTGCTCACCGAGGCGGTCGAGCTCGTTGTCTGTTCTTCTGGGGGGCAGGAGACCAAAATCGAGGCGCACTTACGTTAGAAGAGCATGAGTCAGGGGCAGCCCTGGCTTTTCTTTTGGTTTCAATCCGTACAGTGGGAGCGGTTACTGTTGGATCAAGTGAAGGTCAACGGTTATGCCAAGGTTAATCTGGGGCTTGATGTCCTCGAGAAACGGCCATCTGACGGCTATCATTATGTTCGATCCGTCATGTTGCCGATCACCCTGGCAGACGAGATAACGGTTGCGAAGCAGCCAGAGATTACTGTTACCACCGAGCCGGACATTGCGGGGCCGATGGAAAGAAACCTGGCCTACCGGGCAGCTGTCTTGCTCAAGAGCGTCACCGGATACACGGGGGGCGCGGCCGTTCACGTTCAAAAAAACATCCCGGTTGCCGGTGGGCTGGCCGGCGGAAGTTCCAACGCAGCGGCTGTGCTCAAGGCGTTGAATCAACTCTGGGATACAGGGCTTACAACTGGTCAGTTGGTCGAGTTGG
>JBLNEM010000536.1:0-3664 GCA_050262655.1 Mycobacterium leprae
GTCTCCGAAGGGGGTCCGAACGGCATCACAGACCCGCCGGCTGCGGGGACGCTCAGCTTCGTTTTACTGCTTTCAATACCCTCGCGGTTCGCTGGCACTCTCTGGTGTTGACTGCTAATAACCCCCTTGAAATGCGGCTGTGTAGCGTTGTAGAATGATGGTCGATAACGTTTGTGTTACATGAATAGCCGTTTTGGCGAGGGGAGGGAGAAGCGTCATGCCGATCTTTGAGTTCAAGTGCAATAGCTGTGAGCATGTCTTTGACGAACTGGTGTCCCGGGATGCCCAGGGCGAAGCTCTGAAGTGCCCCCACTGCGGCAAGGTGGGTGCCCGTAAGCTGGTTTCCACTTTTGCGGCCCATGGTCTGGAGAATGGCCATATCGGCGTGGGGTGGAAGCTGACCGGTAAGGGCAGTTCTACGCCAAGCGGTTCTTCCAGCGAAAGCAGCGAGGCGAAGAGCAGCCCTGCTGCGGACTAGTCAGCCATTGCGAGCGTGGCCGGTTCACCTGCGACAGCAGTTGGACCGGTCTTTTTGCTGGGTGTGGCAGGGCGCTGCCAACATGTGGCTGGTTGACGGTGTGGTGCACATGCTGTAATATGACGAATCGTCGCCGACAACAAGCGCCCGTAGCTCAGCGGATTAGAGTACCTGACTACGGATCAGGTGGTCGCAGGTTCGAATCCTGCCGGGCGCGCCAACTTCAACAAAACGACCGCTGCCATCGCAGCGGTCGTTTTGTTTTGCGGCACACTAAGACTGATCTTCATGAGAGAAAGGTGGAGCACACCATGACCGACCGCAAACCCGAAGAGCAGCCTGAAACTCGGGAAGGGGCGAAGTTCAAGCCGCTGCATCCCGAGGATGCAACGACCCAGCATGCGGTCAACCGAATCCGCGGACAGCAAGATCTCCAGAGCTTTGAACGGGGACCGACGAACCACTCCAGCAATCCCAGCGGCTGAGGAGCCCGCAGGCAGCGCGCAAGCGCTGCCTGCCACATTTGGGGTCGGCCGCCAGCAACCCCAACCCAGCCGGAACCAACCCGCCCCGGGCGACGTCCAACCCAACAGCAAGGATCATCGTAGGGGGCGTGGGATATTTGACGCGGCGTAAACGCAGCATCTGGCTCAGCCTGGCGTTGGTGGCGCTGCTGGTGATCGTCTGGGCCGGCCATACGCTCCTGCTCATCCAGTCCACCTGGCGGCAGGGGCGGGAGACCCTGGCGGCAGGACCGGCGGTCGTGGCAGACGCGGCGATCGTGCTGGGCTGCAGCGCCTGGGGCGACCAGCCCAGTCCGGCGCTGGCCGAACGGTTGGACGTGGCGGCGGAGCTCTACCGGACCGGGCGGGTCAGGCACCTGGTCCTGACCGGCGGAGTCGACACGGGCAACACCATCTCGGAGGCGGAGGTGGGGGCACGGTACTTGGAGCGGGTCCACGCCATTCCGGCCGAGGCGCTCTCCCTGGAGACGGAGAGCCGCAGCACGACGGCGAACCTGCACAACAGTCGGGCCATCCTGGCGGCAAACGGCTGGAGCTCGGTGGCCCTGGTGACCCACGGTTATCACCTGCACCGGGCGTTGCTGATGGCCCGGGCGGAGGGGCTCGATCCGGTGGGGGTCGCCGTCGAGTCGAAGGTGCTCTTTCTGCCCTACCATGTCACCCGCGAACTAGCTGCCCTCGCCTGGTTCGAGCTGCAGTAAGGGGGGACCCACCTTGAAGCCGATCAAGATCGCCTGGAACAAGTACGCTGCCACACCGCTCTCCCACGACCTGGCCCAAGTGCTCGATGAACCGACACGGGCGGCGTTTACGGCGAAAGTGAACGCTGCCGTGCATCCGGCCTACCAGCTCTCAGCGGACCTCTTCGTCGAGATTCCGGCCCCCGGCTGGGGCCACGGCGACCTGCTGGTCTACCTACCCAAGCGTGGATGGCTGGTCCGGCGGAACTACCAGGAGTACTGGTATGTAGATCTCGGGCTGTTTCGCCAGGTGGGAGAAGGACTTTTTGGCTGGACCGACCTGTGGCTCGACGTGGTCGCCCCCGCTGAGGCCCATACATACCGGCTCCTGGACGTGGACGAGTTCTCCGCCGCCCTCAGGGATGGGCAGATTTCCCGGGAGTTGGCCAGTTACGCCACCATGAATCTGCACGACTTGCTGGACGCCTTTCATCGGGGGCAATTCCCACCCCCGGAGGTCCGAGAAGCCGAAGCCTTTGCGGCCCACCTGGCCAGAAACGATTGAAAAGAGCGACCAGCACATCTAAAATGGAGGAGTGTGCTGACTCTGGTAAGGTCTGGGGGTAGGTTCATGGGGATCTTTGACGGGCTGATGGGTCACGCTTCGGAGGTTAACCCGGCGGAACTTCAGCGGGAGTTTGGCGTGCTGCTGGCCCCGGGTGAGTCGATCGAGAAGGCGTACCGGTTGATCCGGGACATGCTCCTCTTCACCAACAAGCGGTTGATCCTGGTCGATCGCCAGGGGATGACCGGCAAGAAGGTCGAGTACCACTCCATTCCCTACAGGGCGATCACCCACTTCAGCATCGAGACCGCCGGCCACCTCGACCTGGACGCCGACCTGCGGATCTGGGTCACCGGCACGCCGGAGCCATTCGAGCAGCAGTTCAACCGCAGCCTTAACATCTATGAACTGCAGAGTGTACTGGCCGCCTACGTGTTGAAATAGGCAAGAGGCCCCTTCCGCCGAGGCGAGGCGGGAGGGGCCTTTCTGCGACGCAACCAACGCCGTACCGGAGTCGTCCAATTCGCAGGATCTGCAGCGATGGAGGCATCTACGATGAAGCGGCTGATGGCACTCGCACTGTCTCTCATCCTGGCCGGATGCGGCCGGAGCGCCCCTTCCGTCCCCGCCGCCGAGAGCGCCACGCAGGCGCCAGCACTTCAAACCCCGGTCGCACCGGTGACGCCACCGCCGCCCCCGCCCCAAACCTGGCAGCCCTCGCCCATACCCACACGGGACGAGCGGCGTGACCAACTGCTGAAGCTGATGAACGAGGCGGGTGCGGACGCAGCGGCGAAGCTGAAGGGGTACTATGCCGGCTCAACACCACGCAACACCCCCTTCCTGCAGGCGGCAGACCTGGACGGTGATGGGCAGACCGAGTACGTACTGGCCCTGCCAGTCTTCGATGATGACAGGCGGCGGTCCATGCCGAACCAGGGGGCCGCCCTCTTCGTGGTCTACCAGGTGAACGGACAGTGGGCTGTGGATCGCTCGGAGCCGATGAGCGAAGGGGTCGAGCGGAACCTGATGGCTCCCGGCCTCCTTGGCGCAGCTGACCTTACCGGGGCGGGCCACCCCCAGATCGTCTGGTACCGGCCCGAGATCATTGCCACCGGGCCGCAGCCGTACCGGGTCTTTGTCACGGCATGGCGACCGGGCTCCTTCACCCACCTCCCCGGGGAGATGGCGATCTGTCCTACTTACGATCCGGCGGGCATGGCGATCGAAGGCCGGGACCTGCTCCTCACCGGCGTCAGCCGTGAGGAATGGTTTGTCCGCCTCGACCCGACCCGCACGGACCGCTATCGCTTTGTCGATGGCGCCTTCAGACTGGTTGACCGCCGTTTCCTGAACCATACCGAATTCGGCTATGACCGCTTCTGGGATGCCCTCGTGGCCGAAGGGGTGGGCCGCA
>JBLNEM010000537.1:0-3194 GCA_050262655.1 Mycobacterium leprae
CGCAGTCTCGTGGATATCCGCCGCAATGCGCACGGTGACAAGAGGCGTGGACACCAGATGGTGAAAACATTCGGTCGCAAGCGCCGCGATCTCGGCGAACGGCTCACGCGCTATGAGAGCCGGCGCCAGTTTGGCGGCGACCGCGACGGCCACCTCGACGGCCTCCGTTTCAAGGCGGGTCTCGATTGCTGTGAGCGCACTGTCGAGCCGGCCGAGCCCGTCCGCGATCACGGAGAGCGCGTCGGCCATGCGTTTGGTGGCGTCCTGGTGTGCTTGCTGTTCCCCGGCAGTAAACCCTTGGCGATAGGCTTGGGACTCGGCATCGGCACGCCTGCGCTCGTGCTCGACCATGGTGATGGTCGGTTTTTCGCCGGCGGCGAAGTCCACGTCGAACAGATATTTGGCCGTTGCTTTCATTCACTTCCTTTTGCGCATGACCGGTTCCCACTACCAACATCAACCTGCCGTTCATCTCCATGACCGCCGAGGGCCCCGTTCACCTGGACGAGACCCTTACCCGGGCCAAGTTCGATGAACTGACCGCTGATCTGGTGGAAGCGACCATGGGTCCCACCCGTCAGGCACTGCGTGACGCCGGCTTCGAGCCGAACGAGATCGATAAGGTGCTGCTGGTTGGCGGTTCAAGCCGCATTCCGGCGGTGCAGGATGCGATTCGCCGTTTCATGGGCAAGGAGCCTTACAAGGGGATCAACCCGGACGAAGTGGTAGCCCTGGGCGCTGCGGTGCAGGCCGGTGTCATCAAGGGCGACGTGAAGGACGTGCTGCTGCTGGACGTCACGCCGCTGTCGCTGGGCATCGAGACCCTGGGCGGCGTCTTCACCAAGATGATCGAGCGCAACACCACAATCCCGACAGAGCGGACGCAGGTTTACTCGACCGCTGCCGATGGCCAGACGCAGGTGGAGATCCACGTGCTGCAGGGCGAGCGGGAGATGGCTGCCTATAACAAGACGCTGGGCCGCTTCATCCTCGACGGCATCGCACCGGCTCCCCGGGGCGTGCCCAAGATTGAGGTCAAGTTCGATATCGACGTGAACGGCATCGTCCATGTTTCCGCCAAGGACCTTGGTACCGGCCGGGAGCAGAAGATCTCCATTCAGAGCCAGACCGGCATGTCCAAGGATGAGATCGAGAAGGCGGTCAAGGAAGCGGAACGGATGGCCGCCGAAGACGCCAAGCGGCGTGAAGAGGCCGAGGTTCGCAACAACGCCGACTCCGCGGTGTACAATGCAGAGAAGATGGTCAAGGAGAGCGAAGGCAAGGGCCTTGACCAGACGCTGATCGACGCGGTGAAGGACGCGATTGAGCCGGCGAAGGAAGCCCTGAAGGGCTCCGACCTCGAGCAGATGAAGTCCACTTCCGAGAAGCTGACCGAGGCCGTCTACAAGCTCTCCTCGGCGATTTACGAGAAGGCTGGCCCGCAGGCTGGGGCAGGCGGTCCGGATATGGGCGGGCCTGGCGCTGGGCCGCAGGCCGGCGGTTCCAAGGATGACGGCACCATGGACGCCGACTTCAAGGTGAAGGAATAAGCCCGAGTTCCTCGGGGAGAAAGAACCGGCCCCCTCGGGGGCCGGTTCTTGGGTGTGCGAGCGTAGCGGTGCGACCGGCGTCGTACTTGACCATACTCCCTACCGGATGCTATCTTCAGAACGAAGGTGAGGGGTGAGCTCTATTGGCGAAGCGGGATTATTACGAGGTCCTTGGGGTTCCCAAGGATGCCTCGGAGGCGGATGTAAAGAAAGCGTTCCGGACCATGGCCCGCAAGTATCACCCTGACGCCAACAAGGATGACCCCAACGCCGCCGAGAAGTTCAAAGAGGTCAATGAGGCCTATCAGACCCTGTCGGACGCCGAGAAGCGAGCCCGTTATGACCAGTTCGGCCATGCGGCAGACCAAATGGGCGGCGGCGGGAATCCGTTTGAGGGTATGGGCGGCTTTGGCCAGGGCGATATGGGTGGCTTTGGCGATATCTTCGACATGTTTTTTGGCGGTGGCATGAACCGGCGGCAGCAGCAGGGACCCACCCGTGGGTCTGACCTGCAGTACGAACTGGACCTGACGCTGGCGGAAGCCGCCTTTGGCGCCAAGAAGGAGATTCGTATTCCGCGCACGGAAGACTGCCCGAACTGTCACGGCAGCGGTGCGAAGCCTGGCACGACGCCGGTGACCTGCACCAAGTGCCACGGCACCGGACAGGTCCAGCAGGCGCAGAACACGATTTTCGGTCGCTTTGTCAACGTTGCTACCTGTGATCGGTGCCATGGGCAGGGCAAGATTATCGAGAATCCATGCCCGAACTGCCGGGGCCGGGGTCAGGTACAGAAGATGCATACCGTTGAGGTAAACGTACCCGGGGGCGTCGATACGGGCGCTCGCCTCCGCATGCCGGGTTACGGCGAGCGGGGCGACAAGGGCGGGCCGCCGGGCGATCTCTATATCGTGATGCGGGTACGGCCCGACAGCCGGTTCCGGCGGCAGGAAGATAACCTGTACACCGACGTCTCCCTCACTTTCGCCCAGGCAGCGCTTGGCACCGAGGTAGAGGTGCCGACCCTGGACGGTCCGGAGTTGGTCAAGATTCCGGAAGGCACCCAGCATGGGGAGAACATCCGCATCCGGGGCAAGGGGATCAAGCATTTGCGCGGGAGCGGCCGCGGTGACCTGATCGTCGAGGTAAAGGTTCAGACGCCCACCAAGCTGACAGCCCGCGAGAAGGAATTGCTGCGGGAATTTGCCGAACTACGGGGCGAAAAGCTCATGGGCGGCGACAAGGACAAGGGCTTCCTGGGCAAGATGAAGGACGCACTCGGCAACCTTTAGGCACGTTGTGGCGGAGCCCGGTACAGGCACCTGGTCTGTATCGGGCTTCGCTGGCATAAGGAAGGTGAGTTCATGCTGCATCGACGGCACCTGGATCCCCGGCTGAACCCATCCCTACGGCCGCACGAATGGGCCGCGGCGCACCGGCGATCGCGTGTCCGGTTGGCTGCGGTGGGCGCTCTAGTGGTTGCGGCATCGGTGACCCTTGCCGTCTATTTGTGGTATCCCTTCGACCGCACCAAGGGGCTGTCGCCGGCGGAAGTGGCGCAACAGGCCGGGAATGCGATTTTGGCCGCTGATAGTTATCATTTCAGTTTCGACCTTACTGGCAAAGCCATCGACACTCAGTTTC
>JBLNEM010000538.1:0-18935 GCA_050262655.1 Mycobacterium leprae
GCGGAGTGGGGGCGTAGGTGATGGTCGCCGTAGCCGTGCGGCTGTCCCACTGATAGCGCAGGCCCAACGACTCTACCAGATCGCTTAGCGGCGCTTTCAGCTGTGCCCCCTGCCAGCTGGGCGTGGCGCTGGCCCGGAACTCCTCCGTCTTGCTCCAGGCGGGGCCGCTGCTACGGGCCGCTGTCGGCCTGTCCGCGTAGAGGGTGACCCACCGGCTGCCGGAGCGCAGGGTGACTGAGGCGTCCGCCCTGCTTTCGGTGTAGCTCAGATGGAGGTCATCCGCCAGTGTTTCCGTTGGTACCATGACACTCGCATTTTCGCCCAGGCGGGCGGGCAGCGCCAGAACACTCTCCTCCTGGTCGAGCCGGACGACCACGGTGATCGGGCTGGCGACCACCGCCTCGTTCCCAACCCAGGCCAGCGATCCACCCACCGTGTCGATCAGCTCCTGCAAAGGCATCACTGCTTCTGGCAGTGTCAGATCTTCAGCCCCCATGGCCGCCAGCACGCTCTGCGTGTCCGCCATGACCACCCCATTGCGATCGATGGAGGGTGGGAGCAGGCGTTGGCCGTTCACCTGGAGCAGCAGCGGGGGCGCAATCACCCGTTCCCCGTCCCAGCGTTTGACCCGACCGCCCAGTGCGGGGACCAGGGTTTCGATCGGCACCATCAAAGTCCCGTCGGCCAGACGGGGCGTGATGCCCAAATCGATCCAGTGGCCGCCGGTCGTCGTACTGCTGTTTCGAAACGCCAGACTCTGTCCACGAAACACCGTGACGCTGGTGCCGCCCACTCGGGCCATTTCGGCCTGCTGGGCCGGATCCCAGTCGGACTGGCCGCCCATGGCCCGGACCAGCTGCGCCATGGGAACCATGACTGTACCGCCCTGCCGGACCGCTCCGGTCAGATTGCGGGGCGAAGGCCCGCCGGCCAGCACTGACACAGGAAGAGCGGAGGCAGCAGGATCGTCAGGGAGATCGACCCAGACCGCCCTGCTCCATTCCATGGTGGCGCCGAAGGATTCGACCAGGAAGCGCAGGGGGAGAACGGCCCGTCCCTGCATGATCACCGGGGCCATCTCCAACTTGTGCGTCCGCCCGTCGGCAATCGCATCGGTCCGGCCGATGAAGAGGGTGATCCGGTGCGCATCGGTAACCGCCGTGATGCTCTGTTCCTCGCCGTTCCAGAGTACGGCCGCGTCGAATGCTTCCAGGGTTGGCCGTGCGGGCACCATGATGATTCCGTCCATCACATACGGGGCCGGGTCACCCGTTTTCAGGTGTATCGGATGCCCCATGATCAGCACCATGATGCTCTCTGCGTCTGCCCCGGCCAGTGTCGGAAAAGCGAGGCTGCAAGTCAGATAGACCAAGAATCCCAGCAGCAAACAGAACCGATTTCTGCCGGCACCCATAAGTCTCGCCCCCCCGGTCCGAAGACTCAATAGGGGTTTCGGCAAAAGTTTCCCAGAACCTTCCAAACGGAGTAAATCTTAGCTAAGGGAGAAGTCAGACCCACTCTGTAAGTTCGAGGCGTTCTCCATCGGGCCCCAGGAAGAAGGCCCCCCGGGTGCCGAGCGCCTTGAATGCCATCGGCTGTTCGTTCAGCAGCACCACCCCGTGCTCTTTCAGGTGGTTCAGGGCTGCGGCGATATCGGCGACGGTGAATGCCACGTGGTTCACCACACCCTCCAACGGGGCCTTGCTGGTGCCGGTGCCTGTTTTGGCCACCAGCTCCAGCTCGCTGTCGCCGACGGTCAGGAAGGCCAACTCCGTGTTCTCATTCAGGCGGATCCGTTCCCGCAGGCGCAAGCCCAGCACTCGCTGGTACCACTCCAACGACCGCTCCATGTCGGTGACCATGATGCCGACGTGCTCAATCTTGTTGAACATGCCACAGCCTCCTCGTTGCCTTGCTCCATAGTTCCAATATAGCCTCGACCTTCGCTGCGCGCAAACGGCGAAGGTTTTCGGCTACATAAAGCGAATTGGAACACTCGAGGTGTAAGGGTATGACTACGGCTAGGAAACCGCTGATTATCGCGGAGAAGCCGTCCGCCGCCATGGCCATCGCTGAGGCGCTGGGCGGTTTCTCGCGCCGTGAAGGATATATGGAGAGTGACGGCTACTATCTCTCCTGGGCCATCGGCCACCTGGTGGAGCTGTTGGACCCGGAGGAGTATGACCCCAAGTGGAAGCGCTGGAGTCTCGAATCGCTCCCCATCATGCCGGTGGCCTTCGGCCTGAAGGTCGCCCCCAGGACCAAGAGCCAGTTCAGCGTGCTGATGAAGCTGGCCAAGCAGGCATCAGACCTGATCAACGCCTGCGATGCCGCCCGGGAAGGGGAACTGATCTTTCGGTACATCTGTGATGCCGGCAAGATTCGCCTGCCCGCCCGGCGGCTCTGGGTATCGGCCCTGACCCGGGAGGGGATCCGCCGGGCATTTGCCGGGCTGCGGCCGGAGGAGGAGTATGACCGGCTCTATCAGAGCGCCCTCTGCCGGGCGCAGGGCGACTGGCTGGTGGGCATGAACGGCACCCGGGCCTTCACGGTCAAATGGGGCGAGCTCTACTCCATCGGCCGGGTGCAGACCCCGACCCTGGCCATGCTGGTGAAACGGGAGCGGGAGATCGAAGCATTTGTGCCAGAACCCTTCTGGCAGGTCTCTGCCACGTTTTTGGCCGAGCCTGACCGCACCTATACCGGCCGCTGGTTCGACAAAACTGGCGACAGACTGAAGAGCGCAGCGGCTGCCGAGGCCGTCGTCACCCGGGTGAAGGGGCAGAAAGGCCAGGTCGAGTCGGTGGAGCAGAAACCGGTGGCCGAGAAGCCGCCACAACTGTTCGATCTGACCAGCTTGCAGCGGGAGGCGAACCGGCGCTTCGGCCTGACAGCCGCGGCCACCCTGAAGGCGGCGCAGTCGCTCTATGAAGCGAAGCTGATTACCTATCCCCGGACCGACAGCCGGTATCTGAACCGGGATCTGGTCAAGGTGCTGCCCAAAGTGGTAGAGTCCCTGGGCGGAACCGGCCAGTTCCGGGAGTTGGCCGCTGGAGCCGACCTCGGCCTGGTGGGGTACAACAATTTCCGGGTGGTCAACGACAGCAAGGTGACCGATCATCATGCGATCATCCCTACCCGGGAGAAGGCGGGCAGCCTGTCGGCGGTGGAGGCCAAAATCTACGATCTGATCGCCCGCCGCTTCCTGGCCCAGTTCTACCCGGAGGCCCGTTATCTGGAGACCGAGGTGATCACGGCGGTCGGCGCCCTGCCGGACCGCTTCCGCACCCGGGGACGCCAGATGCTGGAGCCCGGCTGGCACGTGGTGGAGCCGGAACCGCCCAGGAAGCGGGAGGAGCAGGAGGAGGAGGCAGAGAGCCGTCTGCCGAAGCTGACCGCCCATGAACCGGTTGCCACCCGCAAGGTGGAGGCGCAGCAGAAGGAGACCCAGCCGCCCAAGCGGTTCAACGAGGCATCGCTGCTCTCGGCCATGGAGTTTGCCGGCAAGGAGATGACCGACGACGCCCTGAAAGAGGCGATGAAAGGGCATGGCCTGGGCACACCGGCGACCCGGGCGGCCATTATCGAGCGGCTGAAGGATGTCGGGTATATTACCCTCAGCAAGAAGATGCTGGTGCCCACCGAGAAGGGGAAGCATCTGGTGGACCTGGCGGAGGCCGCGGGAGCCCAGGTGCTGCTCTCCCCCGAGTTAACCGGCGAGTGGGAGAAGCGGATTGCCGACATCCAGAGCGGAGAGTACGACCCGATTCGCTTCCTGACCGAGGTTCGAGAGCTGACCGCCCAGGTGGTACAGCTGACCAGGAACGCCCCAGGCGGCGCCGCACGTGGCGACGGTGGGCACGGCCGGCAAGGCGCTCAGCCGATGGATGCCGACGGACTGCCGCTGACGGCGGGCAAGTGCCCCCGCTGCGGCCGCACCGTGATTCGCGGCAAGAAGGACTGGGCCTGTGTGAACGAGGATTGTACGATCCGCATTCCCAGCTGGCTCTGCGGCAAGGTGATCGACCAGCAACTGGCCGGGAGCCTGCTCAAGGGCGGGCGGACGGAATTGATCACCGGTTTCAAATCACCCCGAACCGGCAACACTTTCAGTGCCTATCTGGTGCTGAAAGAGGGGCAGGTGGCCTTCGAGTTCCCGCCGGACCGGCGGACCAAGCCACGCGGTTATCGGGCGACTACCCCGAGGGAGGAGACTTCCGGCGTTGAGCGAACGGCAGCAACGAAAACTCGATCACGTAAGACTGGCAGTCGTACAGGAAGCAAGGCTGGCACGACCGGAACGCGGCGTAGCGGCACCGGGGTGGGAAGAGGTAGGGCTGGTGCATCAAAGTCTGCCGGAACTGGCGCTACACCAGATTGATCTCTCGACCAGCCTGGCCGGCATCCATCTCCCGAACCCGGTGATCATCAACGCCATGACCGGCGGCGCCCCCGCAGTCGCGGCGATTAACCGGGACCTGTCGGCTGTGGCCGCAGAACTGAACATGGCCATGGCGGTCGGCAGCCAGACGGCGGGGCTGAAGGAGTCGGAAGTGGCGGGCACCTACCGTGTGGTGCGGGAGGTCAACCCCGACGGGGTGATCATCGCCAACCTGAGCGCCGACGCGACGCTGGAGACGGCCAAGCGGGCCGTGGACATGGTGGAGGCCGACCTCCTGCAGATTCACCTGAATGCGCCGCAGGAACTGGTGATGGCCGAGGGTGACCGGGATTTCCGTGGTCAACTGAAGCGCATTGAGCAGTTGGTCCGCAACCTGCCGGTCGGGGTGATCGTCAAGGAAACAGGCTTCGGCCTGGCGCGGGAGGCGGTTCGCACCCTCTACGCCGTGGGCGTGCGGGCGGTGGACGTCTCGGGGCGGGGCGGCACCAACTTCGCCTGGATCGAGTCGGAGCGGCGGGGCCAGGAGATCGACCCCGGACTGCTGGAGTGGGGTAACCCAACTGCCGCCTGCCTCGCGGAGGTCGCGGCGCTGGGCTATCCGGACCTGGACATCATCGCCAGCGGCGGCATCGCCCGGGGCAGTCAGGTGGCGAAGGCCCTCTGCCTGGGGGCGAAGGCGGCCGGGCTGGCCGGAGCGGTTCTCACCCGGCATCAGGACGGCGGACGGGATGCGGTGCGCCAGTATCTGCTGGGAGTGCTGCGCGACCTCTCCACTGCCATGCTGTTGACCGGCGCCCAGAACCTGACGGCCTTGCAGACAAAACCGGTGATCATCACCGGATCGACCGGCGAATGGTGCAAGCTAAGGGGCGTAGACCTGAACCGGCTGGCATGCCGGTCAGGCGCCTGTTAGGGGGGAGCCATCCATGGACGTACTGAACGTAATTCGCAGCCGCCGCAGCATCCACGCCTTCAAGGCCGACCCTGTTTCCCGGGAGCAGATGACGGCGATTCTGAGCGCCGCCACCTGGGCGCCCAACCATAAGCTGACCCAGCCATGGCAATTCTACGTGATCAGCGGGGCCGCCAAAGAGCGGCTGGCCCGGCAGCGGGGGGAGCACAAGCGGAAGAAGATGCCGGATCCCAGCTCGGAAAAGGCACAGCAGGCCTATGAACGCGCCTATGCCGAATTGAACACCGTGCCCTATGCCGTCATGGTCTGCATGGCAACCGCCGACGACCCGACCCGCCAGTTTGAGGATACCCTGGCCATGGGGGCGGCGGTGCAGAACATGCTGCTGGCGGCCCAATCGATGGGCATCGGCACCTTCTGGAGCAGCGGCGGGGGGACGGTAGACGCAGAGACCCTCCGGCAGCTCGGTGTGCCAGAGGGTCAGCGTCCGGTCGGGTTGATCTTCTTTGGGCATCCGGTCGAAGGCGAGCAGAAGGTGCCGCCCCGGGATCCGGTGGAGGCGCATACGCACTGGATTGACTAGTGGGGTTGCAGCGGCACCAGGGTCCCGCTCACCCGGTCCAGCACGAACTGAAGGCGAAGGGGTTCGGGGCCGAAGGCGGCCTCGAGTTTGATGAGCAGCCCTTCCTTTACCCGGTCGAGGGTGGCGGCAGGCTTATAGCGCCGCCACCTTTTCGCGTTTTGCGGGCTCATGGCCGCCAGCACCGCGGGCGACGAATGGGCGGTCATCCACTGGGCGATGGGCGGCTGCTGCAAGGCGTTCGCCAGCAGCCGGTGCGGTGTCTGTGCGCTGCAGCCTGCCAGGAGGCAAAAGGCCGTCAGCAGGAGGAGGATGCGTTTCATCGGCCTGCACCTCACTCCCGTGTGCGAGGGGTCTTCACCCAGGCCGAGGGCCCCTTGCCGAGGCTAGCCAGCACCAGTGCGCTGGAGTACGGCACGGGGAAGAGGAAGGCGGCCAGCGGCAGCACCAGCAGTTGAGCCAGCGCCCCCAGCTGCCCCAGCCACTTCCGGGGGCGGGCCGTGTTGTCCAGGTGCTCCAGGTAGCGGAAGAAGGCGTAAATGGTGAAGCCCAGGTAGACCGTGGAGAGCAGGTTCATCACGTTGTGCCAGAACGGCCCCAATACGTTCGGGTCGACCAGACCCAGCGCCCAGAGCAGGATCACCACCGGCGGCACCATGGTGGCGGTCTGATAGAAGATCCACTCGCCCTGTCCCTTCAGCCAGAGGTCCTTCAGCAGGCGTGCCTTCTTGGCCTCATCGCAGTCGGCTGTGGCCCGCACCTTGGCCATCACCTGCATGTGGCCGGTGGCCCAGCGCAGCCGCTGCCGGTAGAAGCCGGCAAAGGTGGGCGGCGTCTGCTCGCTGGAGGGATAGGGCAGATACTCGGGCCAGGCGCCGGCCTTCAGGTAGGCCCGGGTGCCCAACTCCAGATCCTCGGTGAGGGACGAGGAGTCGTAACCGCCGATGCTCTTCAGCAGCCGGGTCTCCACATAGAGGTTGGTGCCCCCCACAAAGGGCAGCCGTCGGAAGAGGGCGGGGAGGTACCAGTCGTGGGCGATCGCCTGGTAGAGCGAGGCGATCTTGCAGAACGGCCCCATCTCATACCAGTTGCGAACTTGAAACACGGGTCCCTGGAAGATTCGGGGCGGCGGCGTGCTCCCGGCCTTCGCCTCGATCACCCGATGGGCGACGTGCAGCAGGCTGCGGGGGTCGGGCCGGCTCTCGGCGTCGTAGAAGCCACACCAGGTGGTGCGGCCATCCAGATAGTCCAGTGCCCAGTTCAGGGCACGGCCCTTCGTAGAGGGCACGTCGACGCCCAGGCAGTGCCCACCCAGGGTCCCGTCGAAGTCCCGGGGCACCACCACATGCTTCAGGACCGGCACGCCCGCGCGATGGGCAAACTCCACCAGCTTGCGGGCCATGATATCCTGCGTCGTGGGGTAGATCTCCTTATAGAGCGTACCGAGTCGCTCTTCGAGTCGGTCGGTCTGTCCCAGTGCCTTCAGCCGGGCCAGCAGGTCCACCGCCAGGGCATCGCACATCGACTGGATGATCTCCCGGGTTAGCGAGTAATGAGCCCGGGCCGCCAGCGTCGCCAGGCGTTTGCCCAGTGCGTGGCCGTCGCCACCCCGCAGACTGCAGAAGGCTACAGCGGCGGGAATCGACAGGGATAGTAAGGCGGCATAAGCGCCTTCCAGTTCCTCCTGACCGGAGGCGGGCAGGCGGAGGGAGAGCAAGCGAAGCAGCCGGGTAGAGACGTGCTTGCCGCCCACCCGCTGCAGCAGTTTGTCGGATGCCTCCCAGATCATGGGCCGGAGCAATACCTCGGGTACCTGCTGGAGCCGGCGGAGCGACTCGGCCCGGTCCAGCCGGCGGCCGACCTCCTCGAAGCCCTCCAGCGCCAGGGCGCCCAGCAGGGCCAGCACCAGTTGATCCGCTTCCGATTCGGGGGCCTGGCTGTTCACATGGCCCCAACCTTCCCGAATCGCACAGACGGCACCAGCCACCGCCTGATCATGTTGGATCCGGGCCGAGAGAATCTCCTTCTCGTCGGTCACCACCAGCACCTCATAGCGGTCCGGCGGATATTGGAGCTTCGCCATATGCTCCACCGTCCGCTCGATCACGTCGGCCTCATTGCGGGCCGGCACCACGATCGAGAATCGGGGCAGCGCCTGACCTACCTTACGGGCCCGTTTCAGCAATTCGCTCACGGTCAGTTTGGGCCGGGGGCGCCAATAGTGGGTTTCGGCATAGTGCTTCCACCAGAAGAGACGGAGAAAGAGCCCGAAGAAGAGCAGATAACAGAACACAGCGGCCAAATAGATGTACTGTGGCGTAGTCAGATGCGCGTTCATGGAACCCCTCCCACAGGTTGGCCACGGTTTTCAGCGTGGACAACAAATCGCCTGCCATAGGATGGGAAGAACTGCCGGAATTTATGCTCTGTCGCATAGGCCGGACCGGCAAATGTCACCCTAAGTGCTGATGGCTTCATCTTTAGCCATCAAAGGGGGTTCCGTTTTGTTACCGCTGGGTCCCATTCTGCTCCTCTGCCTGCTGGTGCTGCTGGGCTCCGGCTTTTTCCGGCGCTCGATCAACCGGATGGCGCTGGCGCCGCCCACGGCTGTGCTGCTGGCCTTCGCCATGCTGGTGGGGTTGACCGTCAACCTGCATCTGGCGCCCGGTCTGTCGCTGAACCTGGGCGGTGCGGTCTTTCCGCTCTGCTTTGCCGTATATCTGGCGCTGCTGCCCTCAAGCGGCGGCGAGCGGCTGTGGGGCATCGGAGCCGCACTGGTCACGGCCGGAGCGGTCTATCTGGTCGGACGGGTCTTTCCTCCCGGTCTGCCCACCGAGCTGAACCTGTTCGGCTTCGATGCGCAATATCTTTACGCAGTCCTGGGCGGCCTGGCGGGTTATCTGACGGCCCGCAGCATGCGGACGGCCTATGTCGCCGCGGTCCTGGGCGTGTTGCTGGCCGATGGGGCACACTATCTGAGTTGGCGCCTGACCGGGATGCCAGCCGACCGGCTCGTCCCCATCGGGGGGGGCGCCCAGGCGACGCCGATCGTGGCCGCCCTGCTGGCGCTGCTGCTGACCCGCCTGCTGGGCGAGAGTTGGAGCCGGCCCGCGGCGCAGGCTGCACCGCCTTCGATCGCATCCGATGAGGGGCTGCTCCGGCGGTAAAGCCTTGACTCCGTCCCTGCCTGTCCGACATAATAGGTTGATGCGCTGTAAACAACAGGCAACGAGGGGGCTCGAGATTTGGCTCGCATTCCAAGACCTGTCATCGTCTCTATCGAGCCCGGAAGCCCCGCCGACAAGGCAGGGCTCAAGGCCGGCGAGAAGTTGGTGGAAATAAACGGCCAGCCGCTGCGGGACGACCTGGACTATCAGTTCTTTCAGGCCGAAGAGCACCTGGAACTGAAGGTCGTCGGCGCTCAAAATGAGACCCGCACGGTGAGCATCGATAAAGAGTTTGATGAAGACCTGGGCATCGATTTCGGCGGCAAGGCGACGTTCGACGGCATCTACACCTGCCATAACAACTGCGTCTTCTGCTTCGTGCACCAGCAGCCCCGTGGCATGCGGCCGACGCTGACGCTGATGGATGATGACTTCCGTCTCTCCTTCATGCATGGCAACTTCATCACCCTGACGGGGATGCCGGAGGATCAGTGGCGGCGCATCTTCGAACAGAAGCTGACCCCGCTCTATATCTCCGTCCACGCCACCGACGACGACCTCCGAGCCTTCCTGCTGGGAACCGACCAGGGTCGGGGGATCATGGACAGGCTGCGGGAACTGGCCGAAGGCGGCATCTCCTTCCACACCCAGGTGGTGGCCGTGCCGGGGCTGAACGACGGTCCGGCGCTGGACCGGACGATCACCGACCTGACCAGCCTGGGCCCCGACGCCCTGCTCTCCATCTCGGTGGTGCCGGTCGGCCTGACCAAGCACCGCACCGGCCTTTACCCGGTCCGCAGCTATCTGCCCGACGAAGCGGAGCGCATGGTGCAGCAGGTGGAAGCCTGGCAGAAGAAGTTGGAGCCCGAGTGGGGTCCCGATCTGGTCCACGCCTCGGACGAATGGTACGTCGTCTCCGGCCGTGAGGTGCCTCCCGCCGAGTTCTACGGCGCCTACGACCAGTTGGAGAACGGCGTGGGCATGATCCGGCTCTTCCTGGAGCAAATGAGGGAGACCACGCCCCGGCTGCCCGCCGAACTGCCGGCGTCCCGGAAAGTGACGGTAGCCACCGGCGTGCTGGCGACCGGAACGCTGGAGCGGGCGGCGACCTGGCTGATGGAGCATGTGAAGGGGCTGACCGTTCAGGTCAAGACGATCAAGAACGATTTCTATGGCCACAGTGTCACCGTTGCAGGCCTGCTGCTGGCCCAGGACATGATCGCACAGCTGCAGGAGGCAGGGGATCTGGGCGACCTGGTGATCCTGCCGGCGGTCTCCTTCCGGGACATCGACGGCCGCTCCCTGGACAACATCACCCCGGATGAGGTCAGCCGTCTGCTGAAGGGTGTGCCGGTCATGCTGGCTGGTTCGCCGGCTGAACTGGCCGACGCCGCCACCGGTGGGCTGCTGGCACCCGAGAAGAAGCGGCGCCGCGGCCGGCTGCTCTCCTTCCGCCATCACGGCGAGGCGGGCACGGTCAACATGGTCAAAGAAGAGTTCACCGATCCCTTGAAGCGATAGATCCTATCTGAGTTAGTGCGCCCACCCGGGCGCCCTACATACGGAGGCACCTTATGAAACCGATCGTTGCGATTGTGGGCCGCCCCAACGTGGGCAAGTCGACCCTGTTTAATCGTTTGACCCAGACCCGTGAGGCCATTGTGGAGAATATCCCCGGAGTCACCCGTGACCGGCTGTACGGCGACTCCGACTGGAACGGCCGTCACTTCCTGCTGGTCGATACCGGGGGTATCGTCATCAGCAAGGAAGGCGACACCATGGACGCCTACGTCACCAAACAGGCGGAAGTGGCCATCGCCGAGGCCGATGTGATCATCTTCGTCACCGACGTCACCCAGGGCGTCACCGCCGACGACCAGGAGGTGGCCGAGCGGCTGCGCAAGGTGAAGAAGCCGGTGCTGCTGGCGGTCAACAAGGTGGAGAACCTGAAGCGGGAAGAAGAGGCCCTGGAGTTCTGGTCCATGGGCCTGCCCGAGCTGTTTACCGTCTCCGCCGAACACGGCATGGGCACCGGCGACCTGCTGGACGCCGTGGCGGCCAACCTGCCGAAGGAAGAAGAGGAAGCGGAAGAGGACGAAAGCCTGATCCGGGTCGCCGTGATCGGTCGTCCCAACGTGGGCAAGTCCTCGCTGGTTAACGCAATCCTCGGCGAGGAGCGGGTGATCGTCTCCAACGTGGCGGGCACCACCCGTGACGCGATCGATGTGCTGGTCGAGAAGGGTGAGGACCGCTTCCTGCTGGTGGACACGGCCGGCATGCGCAAGCGGGGCAAGGTGGAGGAATCGGTGGAGCGGTACAGCGTCATGCGGGCACTGCGGGCCGTGGAGCGGGCCAACGTGGTGCTGATGCTGATCGACGCCACCGACGGCGTCACCGACCAGGACCAGAAGATCGTGGGCTACGCCAACGAGAACGGCAAGGCCTGCATTGTCGTGGTCAACAAGTGGGACCTCGTCGAGAAGAACGAGAAGACCATGGACGAATTCAAGCACCACGTCGCCATCCGCCTGGCCTTCATGGATTACGCCATGACCGCCTTCCTGTCGGCAAAGACGGGCTCCCGGGTGGTGAAGCTGCTGCCGATGATCAAGACGGTGGCAGAGAACCACGCCCGCCGCATCACCACCGGCGAACTGAACGACCTGGTGCGTGAAGCCTACGCCC
Source organism: Mycobacterium leprae (assembly GCA_050262655.1). Lineage (GTDB taxonomy): Bacteria > Bacillota > Sulfobacillia > Symbiobacteriales > Symbiobacteriaceae > DASXVX01. Next base: position 11,748 of record JBLNEM010000538.1, read on the forward strand.
TCAACCCGCCGCCCTCCGACAAGGGCCGCCGCCTGAAGATCTACTTCTCCACGCAGGCGCACACGGCGCCGCCCGGATTCGTCTTCTTCGTCAACGACCGTGAGCTGGTGCACTTCTCCTACAAGCGGTACCTGGAGAACCAGCTCCGCCAGACCTATAACTTCGAGGGCACCCCCATCCGTCTCTACTTCCGCAACCGCACAAAGGTAGAGCTCTCCGCCCGCCCGCTGCGGGTCCGCATGGTACTAACCAGCGGCCGCCGTCGGGTTGTGCGTCGGGCTGCGGTGAAGAAGAGCACGGAATAACTTCGTGGGAGTGCCCTCCACGGGACAGTACGTGGGAGTACCCTCCGCCGTCGGGCCTGTGACGCCACGGCCCCTTTTCCTGCGGAGCCCCTTACGGGTCTCCTCGGGGGCCGAACGGCGTCACAGACCCGCCGGCTGCGGGGACGCTCAGCTTCGTTCTGGGGTGGGACTCGCCCGCCGCGGGGCGCTCTGCTTCCCCTGGGACGTCACAAAATTAGAACCTCGTACTAAAACCAGGAATAAGCTCATCCATGGCGAATAAGCCTAGTATCGGTCTGCAGAGACATTGAGAGCGGACCGGCTTCGGAAGGGGGATTCGGCTGGTGGCGTACTGGTTTCTGGCACTCATCATTGGCTACTTCCTGGGCTCATTCCCGACCGGATACGTGGTGGGGCGGGCCAAGGGCGTTGACGTGCGCCGATTTGGCAGTGGTGCTACCGGTGGGACCAACGTGCTGCGGACTCTGGGTGCCGGCCCGGCGATCCTTACTGGCGTGACTGATCTCGCCAAGGGGATGCTGGGCGCCTATATCGGGTACAAGCTGGCCGGCGATGTCGGCTACGCGCTGGGTGGCTTTGGCGCTGTAGTCGGGCACTCCTACCCGGTCTGGTTGAAGTTCAAGGGCGGCAAGAGCGTGGCTACCGGCGCCGGTGCGCTGGTCATCTTTCATCCCCTGGCCTTTCTTGTCGGGCTGGTGGCAGGGCTCGGTTCCTTGATGCCCACCCGTTACGTCTCCCTCGGGTCGCTGGTAGGCGCCCTGGCGTTCGGCGGCACGATCTGGCTGAGCAACGCCCCGGCTGCCCATAAGCTGCTCGCCTTTGGCATTGTGCTGGTGGTCTACGTGCGCCACTGGTCCAACATGAAGCGGCTGGCCACTGGCACCGAGAACAAGTTCGGGCAGAAGGCGAAGCCCCGCACCGAAGGCACCGTATAACAGAACGGGGGCCGGTCCCGCTGCGCCTGGACGCAGGGGCCGACCCCCATTGTCATTGCAATAGGAAGTGGTAGGAGATGTCTCTGCAGATCGCCATCATCCCGGCCGGCGCGTGGGGCACCGCCATTGCACTGCCGGCGGCGGAAGGCGGCAACGATGTGCGGCTCTGGCGCCGTCATCCCGGTTGGAGCCGGGAGTGGCAGGGGGGCCACCCGGCGCTGCCGGGGCTGGTGCTGCCGGCCAACGCCCGGGCTTTCGAAGAGGTCGAAGAGGCCGTTCGGGGCGCGGACCTGGTGGTGCTGGGTTCGGCCAGCGTGGCGGTGCGTGAATACTGCCGCCTGATCCGGCCCCATCTGCGACCGGATGCGGTGCTCGTTTCGATCACCAAGGGCATCGAAGTAGCCACCGGGCTGCGCATGACCGAGGTGGTCGCCCAGGAGCTGCCGGAGCACGCCGGGCGCATTGTAGCCCTCTCGGGGCCCAACTTCGCCCACGAGGTGGCCAATGGACTGCCCACCGGCACGGTGGTGGCCTGCCCTGATCAGCGGGTGGCCGAGTTCGCCCAGGATGCCTTGATGAGCGCGCGTTTCCGGGTCTACACCAACACCGACCTGCTGGGCGTGGAACTGGCCGGCGCCCTGAAGAATATCATCGCCATCGGTGCAGGACTCGCCGACGGCCTCGGCATGGGCGACAACGCCCGTGCCACCGTGATCACCCGGGGCCTGACGGAGATCGCCCGCCTGGGGGTGAAGTTGGGCGCCAATGTGCTCACCTTCGCCGGATTGGCCGGCATGGGCGACCTGGTGCTCACCTGCACCGGCAACAGTTCGCGCAACCGCCAGACCGGCATGGCCATCGGCCGTGGACAGGCCGCCGCCGAGTTCGTGCAGCAGCGGCAGTTGACGGTAGAGGGGATCCCCACCACCCGCGCCGTCCACGAACTGGCCCAGCGGCTGGGGGTGGAGATGCCGATCACCGAGCAGATCTACCGCGTGCTGTACGAGGACCTGCCGCCGCTGCAGTGCGTGGAGAATCTGATGGGCCGTGAACCCCGCCACGAGACCGAAGAGGTACTGCGCCAGCCCTTCGTGATCGTGCCGCAGCAGGTGGAATAGGACAGGAGCCCCCGGGAGTTCACGCTGGAGCGTGAACTCCCGGGGGCTCCTCTTTGTTCGGCAGGACTGTCTACAACCGCACACCCGGTTTTAGCTGGAGCTTCTCATCGTAATGGGACAGCGGGTGGAACGGTACGAGCGGCTGGGTTTCAATCCCCCGCAGGTAGTCGGCGTATCGATCCAGATGGGCCTGCCGCATGCCGTCATCGCCGTGGGCAGCGCTCCACACCGCAAATGGCTGGATCACTTCGAACCCGCAGAAGAAGAGCATCCCATGCTGCACATGAAACAGGACCATGTTGATATCGCCGTTGATGCCGGTTTCACTGTAAATGTGCGCCGGCCCACCCGTGGTGAACGACAGCAGCGCCTTCTTGCCCCGGAATGCGCCCTGGTCGTACCACTTGCCGCCGCCGTAGGCAAAGCCCATGGCAAGCACCCGGTCCATCCAGCCCTTGAGCATGGCCGGAATGGAGAACCACCACAGCGGGAATTGGAAGATCACCAGGTCTGCCGAGCGTAGCTTCGCCTGTTCGGCCGCAACTTCCGGCGCAAACGTCTGGTTCGCCGCGGCCTGTGCCTGCTCAAACTGCGGCTTGAGGTAATCCGGGTTCGCCATGGTAACGAAGTCGTGCCGGTCGAGCGCGGGGTTGAACCCCATGGCGTACAGATCGGACACCTGGACGGTGTGACCTTGCTGCTGCAAGGTATTGACGGCCACATTGGCCATGGCGTGGTTAAATGATTTCGGTTCCGGATGGGCCAAAACGATCAGGACGTTCATCGTACAGGAATGCCCCCTTGCTCTACAGTTGCGCCCCTCTTACCGTGATTCCGGCCGCATAGGCTTCATCGTACACGATCTCACGCCCCCACTCACTGCGGGGCTCTACGTGCAGCCGCCAGTATGCCTCGGCGATTCGCTCCGGGTCGAAGGCCGTGCCGGGCCTGACGTAGCCGGCGATCGTGACCGTCGCAGCGTGAATACCTTCCGACTCCAGCTCTCCGCCCAGGCTGAAAGCCAGGCTCCGAATGGCGGCCTTCCCGACGGCGAGTGAGGCCAGGGGCGGATACGGCTGAAGTGCCAGGCCGCCGCCGGTGAATAGGATGGTTCCCTTGCCCCGGCTGCGCATGGACCCAAGCACCTGCTGTGCGGCCACCAGCGCTCCGGTGACATTGACAGCCAGGTCCCGGTGCAGCTGGGTGGCCGTCAGGGCGGAGGGCAACGCCTGCGTGGCGGCCGCTGCGTTGTATATGAGCACAGACGGTGCTCCGGCCCTAGCCGAAACTTCATCCAGGGTGCGCCGCAGTGCATCAAAATCAGCCACATCTACGGGGTAGCCGTCTGCTGCGGCGCCCTCTGCCTGCAGAACAGCCACAAGGGACTGAAGGGATTCGCTGCGCCGTGCCAGCAGGGCCAGCCGGAATCCTTCACGGGCGAAACGGCGGGCCACGGCCAGGCCAACCCCCGGGCCGGCCCCGACCAAAACGCATAGTTCCTTTGTGTTCACGGTTCTTGATTCCCTCCAAGCGTCTAGGTTTCCCCATTACGTTGAAACAGCCATACCTGTCAGTGGACGCTCCAGTCGGTGAGGTAGACAGGTCTGTCTCTCTGTTTGACATGATAGAGACCGTTCTGTATCATGTCAAGTGGGGGTGCAGTGATGAAGAGCGCTGAAACGCAGCCGCGCCCGGCACGGGAACGGATTTTGGACACAGCCGGCCTCCTGTTCTATCGCGACGGCTTCCAGGCCGTGGGCGTTGACACGATCATTGCGGAGTCCGGGGTTGCGAAAATGACCCTGTATCGCCACTTCCCTTCCAAAGATGACCTGATCGCCGCCTACCTGGAGCGCGCCAACCAGCAATTCTGGTCATGGCTCGACAGTGCGACCGCTGACGTGAAGGACCCGCGGGCGAAGCTGATTGCCATGTTCGACTCGGTGACCAAGGTGGCCACGAGTCCGCAGTGCCTTGGCTGCTCGTTCCAGGGGGCGGCGCTGGAGTTTCCGGTGCGTGAGCACCCGGCCCACCGGATCGCGCTGGCCCACAAGGAGACGGTCAGGGAGCGGATGCGAACGCTGGCGCAGGAGGCGGGTCTGCGTGACCCGGAAGCGCTGGCCAACCAGCTGCTAATGCTAATGGACGGAGCCTGGATCGCCGCCCGCATGTACGGCCCGCACAACCCGGCGGTCGACCTGGGGCTGGCGGTGCGCACCCTTGTAGATGCACACGGCTTACACTGACGGGCATCAGTTCCGTGCTCATCCGAATGAACAGAGAGGCACCCGGTGTGGGTGCCTCTCTCTGTGGGTATGCCTGTCTACCGCCCCGCATCTACCTTCGTGGGGTTGACCGCCAACTGGGCGTGAAGGTTGAAGAATAGCCCGATGCCCAGGTAGCCGAGGACGATGCTGCAGACCGCAGCGGCGGCGGAGAGGGAGTACATGATCAGGATCTGATACTTGACCGCCTCCACCGGGCTGGCGCCGGCCAGGATCTGGCCGGTCATCATGCCGGGGAGCTGCACCAGGCCGACGGTCTTCAGGGCGTCGATGCTGGGGATCATGGCCGCCTTCACGGCATTCTTGAAGACCACGCTGGTGGCCTGCCGCGGGGTGGCCCCCAGGGAGAGCCAGACTTCGACCTCACCCTTGCGGGCGGCCATCTCCGCCTTCAGTCGGTTGAGCAGCAGGCCGCAGTTGACCATGGCATTGCCGGTCACCATGCCGCTGATCGGAATGACGTAGCGGGTGGTGGGCGGAATGATCCGCAGCGCCAGCATGAGTCCGACGGTGAGCACCTCGGTCAGGCTGATGGCCAGGAAGACCCGGGGGGCGATGCCGGGCAGCCCCTTGCCGCGCTTGGCGGCGTTCTGGGCGGCCACGGTCAGCATCACCAGGAGAATCGCCAGGGTGGCGGGCCAGGACTGCACCTTGAAGACCCACTGCAGGACGTAGCCGATGGCCAGCAACTGCACCGCCGCCCGGATGGTGCCGATCACCAGTTCCTTCTCCAGGTCGAGCTTCTGCCACATGGAGACCAGTGTCACCACCAGCACGAAGGCCAGGGTGGAGATCAGCGCAACGGTGCTCATGCCGGCACATCCTCGCTGATCAGTCCGTCCTGCAGCCGCAGGATCCGGTCGGCCACTCGCCGCACCTGGTTCGGGTCGTGGGAGACCCAGACCGCCGGCATCCGGAGCGACACGATCAACTCCTCCACGCCCTGGGCCGAATCCGGGTCGAGCGAGGCGGTCACCTCATCCAGCAGCAGCACCTCCGGCTCGGTCACCAGCGTGCGGGCCAGAGCGACCCGCTGCTTCTCGCCCCCGGAAAGGTCGGCCGCCGCCCGGTTCAGCAGCTCCGCCGATAACCCCACCCGGGCCAACCAGCCTTCCGGTTCGGCCAGACGCTTGCCCCGGATGCGCAGCCCCGCCGACAGGTTCTCCAGCACGGAGCCTGGCAGCATGGTGGGCAACTGCTGCACCAAACCGACACGCCGGCGCAGGGCCAGCGGATCGAGGCTCTGCAAATCCTCGCCATGGAGCAGAATCCGGCCCTCGGTAGGGTCCTCCAACCGGTTCAGCAGCCGGAGCAGCGTGGACTTCCCGGCGCCGCTGGGACCCACCAGGCAGGTGATTCCACTCCCGGCGACCGTGGCGGTGACCCCGGCCAGAATCGTCTGCTCCTGGCCTTTCTCCCCGGGACGCTTGAGCCAGACGTGATCCAGTGTAAAGAGCGTATCGTTGGCCATGGCAAGGCTCCTTCAGCATAAATTACCTCACCATGATAACACTTTTGCCCGGGAACCGCCTGAAAAGCTACCCGCCCCCCGCCTGGGGCAGCAGCACCACCTGGTCGCCGTTCGCCAGCAGGTGGTCGAACTCCACCCGGCTGCCGTTCACCGCCGCCATCGCCACGGCCCGGGGGGGTAGGCCCATCTGGAAGATCAGCTCGGCCGGCTGCGGGAAAGGGAGCGGGGGCCCTTCAGTTCCTGGCCCCGGGCGAACATAGGGAGTACCGGCTGGAGGTGGGCGTAACAGGTGGTTCGGCTTCAGTAAGCGTTGATGGTCTGGGGCGGCTGCCAGGGCTGGCGCCATGGACGTTGACAGAAAGCCGATAACAAAAGGGTCCTCTCCATAGACATACCGCCTCAGGGTGGTTCATAGAAATTGCAGAGACAAGGGGACGCTTGGGTCCCGGATAATCACCCGCACTGTCGCGGGGGCGGGGCCACGCTCTGCAATGATGGACCCTGGGGAGGGGAATCTGTGGAAAAGTTTGATATCTTCGAGGACGTGGCCAAGAGGACCGGTGGGGACATCTACATCGGTGTTGTTGGCCCCGTGCGCACCGGCAAGTCCACGTTCATCCGCAAGTTTGCCGAAATGGTGATCCTGCCAGGCGTTCTGGACGAGTACGAGCTGGCACGCATTCGGGACGAACTGCCACAGTCTGGCGGCGGCAAGACGATCATGACTGTTGAGCCCAAGTTTGTGCCGGACGAGGCCATCGAACTCACCATCAAGGATGGGCTGAATGTCCGCATCCGGCTCGTCGACTGCGTTGGCTACGCGGTCGAAGGGGCGCTGGGCTATCTGGACGAGACCGGGGAAGCCCGGATGGTCCGGACGCCCTGGTTTGAGCATGAGATCCCGTTCCATGAGGACGCCGAGCTGGGCACCCGGAAGGTGATCAATGAACACGCCACCATCGGCCTCTTGATGACCACCGACGGCACGATCACCGACCTGGCCCGGGGCAAGTACCTGGAGGCCGAAGAGCGAGTGGTAGCCGAACTCAAGGAAATGAACAAACCCTTCGTCAT
>JBLNEM010000539.1:0-7139 GCA_050262655.1 Mycobacterium leprae
CGGGCCGTGATCGGCACCCGGGGTTGGTCCTTCTTGTCGGAGCGAACGTAAGGGTAATAGGGCAGGACCACGGTCAGCCGGCCGGGGGAGGCCCGGCGGAGTGCGTCCAACATGATCAGCAGTTCCATGAGGTTCTCGTCCACCGGCGGGCACGAGGTCTGAATGACGAAGACGTCGCAGTTACGGACGGACTCCTGGATCTGGACAAAGGTGTTGTCGTTCTTGAACTTCATGCTAAGGGCCTGTCCCAGCGGCTGGCCCAACTGGCGGCACACTTCTTCTGCCAGCTGTTGACTAGCCCGTCCGGCGAAGACCTTACATGCTGCGTACACAGAGGATCCTCCTTTAACGGTACCTCGCCTGAGTCTTTCTCGGTATGTTAATAAACTCCTTCTGGTGTTGGTTAGAGGACTACTCTTCTGTATAATAAAGGCATGTCCGTTATGGGCGAAAGGAAGTGCGGTCAGGACAGTGATTCCGCATCTCTTGCACACGTATGGTTACGCTGCTCTGGTGCTGATCCTGTTTCTCGACAGTAGTGGCGTTCCCTGGCCCACCGAAGCGACGCTGGTCGCCACCGGAGTGGCGGCGGCTGCGGGCAGGCAGCATCTCAGTATCTACCTGGCACTCCTGGCGGCAGTTGTCGGCAGCCTGCTGGGCTCTTCGCTCTCTTATTACCTGGGGCAGCGAATGGGGCCGAAGGCCATGCAGCGCATCGCAGGGTGGTTCCGTCTTCAGCCTCAGCACCTGGACAAAGTGGATGAGTGGTTCGCCCGTCACGGGCACAGAGCCGTCTTTTTCGGTCGTCTGGTGCCGTTTGTGCGCAATCTGACCGGATATCCCTCCGGGATCCTGGGGATTCCCTTTGGCAAGTACCTGCTCTTCTCCGTACTGGGCTACGGGCTCTATTGCAGCATCGCCCTGGCGATTGGCTTTGGCGGCCTCTGGTTGGGACGCCTGATGGCGGAGATTGAGGTGCTGCTCTGGCTGCTGATTCCGGCGGTGCTGCTCTTCGTCTATGTCAAATGGGGGCGCAAATGGCTGCGTAAGGGATGGGGGAAGGGCTAAACCCTTCCCCCGTGTCTTGCGATGATATCAGCGGCCTGTGCGTATCCCTGATCGTTGGTCACTACGGTCAACAGAAATGGTTGGGTCAACTGAGTGGGGCTTCCGGCCATGCCGCTGGCTTCGGGCATGGCGGCCATCAGGACCCGCGACTCGTCGCCCAACTGCGACGGGGAAAGGGTCAGTTTGGCCAGACTGGACGTCTTGCCGCTGATCGCCGGCAGATCGCCGTCGGCCCGTGGGTCGTAACCGAAGGCGCCGGTTCGGTCGAGCCCGACCTGGTTGAAGCCCGCTGCCCGCAGTTCTTGCTCTGCTTCCTGGGCGGCGATATCCTGACCGAAGGTGGCCAGAATGGAACGTTCGCCGGGTTCCAGTTTCGTGCCGCTCTCCCCCTTACGGCCCATTTCGCGGTCAAGCTATAGCTTCACCGCGGGGCTGCGGCGCCATGCGGTGGGGCAGGGATAAAACATGCGCCTGTAGGCGATCGTTTACGCAGGAGGATAAACCGATGAATTGGTGGCAGGAAACGGAGGCCAGGGCCCTGCGGCGGGCAACGCCAGTGGGCGTGGGCCAGCTGTTCTGGCAGCGGCTCCGGGCGGCTGGCATCGATCAGGACCTGGCCTTTGTGCCGGCCTACGATCTGGCGCAGCTGTTTGATCTGTGTGCGGATCTGGTGAAACTGACCGACTCGCTGCTCTCGCTGGCAGATGGCGACGGTGACGGCCTGCGGCGGCATGCGTTGCTGCTGGATCGTTGGGCTGACTATGCCCTGACATGGACGCAGGTTTCGGCCGACCATTTCAACCGGCTCCTGGACAGCCTGCAGTTGGAGGCGGAGGAGCTCGCCGCCCGTGAGGCCGTGCAACCGGATGAAGCCGCGGAGCCTCCGGAAGCGGAGCCCAAGGTGGGCGGCCGATATCAGGACTGGCATCTGTTGTATGAGCGGCTGGATCTGAAGCTGGCCTCCGGGGGCCTGGCGGAGCGTCAGCATCGGGGGCTGGCCCGCGCGATCGCCCGGCTGTATGAGGCGGCTCTCGATACCATGCGACAACTGCATCAACTGGAGAAGGAGCAGAATCCTCGGTTCGGGCCGGTCAGCAGGCTGCTGCTGGCGATCAACACCAGTTGGCACTTCGACCTCGGGCCCTATCATCTGGGCTACGGTCGTCTGCAAGCGCACGGCGCCGCCCTGCCTGGACTGAAGTACTGGCTGTTGTCGATGTAGATCTCCTCCCACATCTACGCCACTTAACCTTGACAGAAAGTACAAACAGCCCTATGATAGAGCATAGGTTCGTGTGCGTCTGTTTGCCATAAGGTTGCGTGTTAATCGGGCCGTTTGGCCCTGACCATAGGTCTTTAGGAGTTCTCACTCATTTTCCTATAAAGGTCGTTCTTGGCCTGCATCGGTCAGGAACTGTTTCGCATAGGACAAAACTGACCTGGTCAACCACCAGCTGCGCCAGCCACGAAGGCAGGCGTTTCCTTTGGCAAAACCGCACGGACCGCTTTAGGTCCGTTTTTGTTTTGCTTGCCTAGAAAAGAAGGCTAACTAAACGCCAATGAGAAGCGGGAGGTGAAACAGATTACAGCGATTTGGATTGTGCTGGGATTGATCGTTGGGCTGGTCGGTGGCGCAACTGCCGGCTACCAGTATTATCGAAATCAAGCTCAGAAGCGTCTGGATTCCGCCGAGTCCCGTGCGCGTACCGTTGTGGACGACGCACTGCGTGAAGCGGAAGCGAAGAAGAAGGAAGCGGTGCTGGAAGCCAAGGAAGAGGTTCACCGGCTGCGCACCGACTTTGAGCGGGAGAGCAAGGAGCGGCGGGCCGAGGTGCAGCGCCTCGAACGCCGGCTTGTGCAGAAGGAAGAGACTCTTGACCGCAAGATGGAGACCCTCGAGCGGAAAGAGGAAGGCCTCGCGAAGCGGGAGCGTGAACTGGAGCATCAGGCTCAGTCCATTCAGGAAGTCTACGACAAGCAGTTGGCGGAGTTGGAGCGTATCTCCGGCCTGACCACTGAAGAAGCGCGGAAGATCTTCCTGGAGCAGGTGGAGCAGGATGCCCGGGGCGACGCAGCTAAGCTGATGCGGGAGATCGAGTCGGAAGCCAAGGAGAACGCCGAGAAGAAGGCGAGAGAGGTTGTCGGCATTGCCATCCAGCGGGTGGCGGCTGACCATTCCTCCGAGCTGACGGTATCGGTGGTGCCCCTGCCGAACGACGAGATGAAGGGTCGCATCATCGGCCGCGAGGGCCGGAACATCCGGACCCTCGAAACGCTGACCGGTATCGACCTGATTATCGACGACACGCCTGAGGCGGTTGTCCTTTCCGGTTTCGACCCGGTCCGCCGGGAAGTGGCCAAGATCGCCCTGCAGAAGCTGATCACGGATGGCCGTATCCACCCGGCTCGCATCGAAGAGATGGTGGAGAAGGCGCAGCGGGAAGTGGAGACCAAGATCCGCGAAGAGGGCGAAGCCGCCTGCTTCGAATTGGGCATCCACAACCTGCATCCGGAGCTGGTCAAGCTACTGGGACGGCTCAGGTTCCGTACTTCGTACGGCCAGAACGTGCTGAAGCACTCGGTGGAAGTCGCCCACCTGGCCGGCGTCATGGCGGCCGAACTGGGCGTCAGCGTCGAGGTGGCCAAGCGGGCCGGACTGCTGCATGATATCGGCAAGGCGGTTGACCACGAGATCGAAGGGCCACACGTGGCCATCGGTGTCAGCCTCCTGAAGCGGTATAAGGAGACCGGCGATGTGATCCATGCGATGGAGTGCCACCACGGCGACGTGGAGCCCCACAGCGTGGAGGCCGTGCTCGTGACCGCAGCCGATGCGATTTCGGCAGCTCGACCGGGCGCCAGGCGTGAGACCCTGGAGACCTACATCAAGCGGCTGGAGAAGCTCGAGTCGCTTGCAGACGGGTTCGACGGGGTTGAGAAGTCCTTCGCCATTCAGGCTGGTCGCGAGATCCGTGTCATGGTGAAGCCTGACAAGGTCGACGACTACGCCGCGATGAAGATGACCAAAGAGATCGCGAAGAAGATCGAGGACGAACTGGAGTATCCAGGTCAGATCAAGGTTGTGGTGGTCCGGGAGACCCGGGCGACAGAGTACGCCCGATAGGTGTTTGCCACCAGGAACGAACCTACAGTGATCTTTGAGCGTCTAAAAAGTTGAGAGGCTGCCGTTGGGCACGTCCCAACGGCGCCTCTGCTTTTGAGGTCGAAGCGAGGTGAATGATCTTGGGAAGCCGCCGAAATGAAGAACGCATCTCCCGGAATGTCGGTTTACTCATCAGCAACCTGGTGCGGTGCCCTGAGGTTGCCACGGTGAAGTACGATCCGCGGCAGCAGACCGTTCGCTTCAGTCTTCTGCTGGCCGGATCTCAGGATGAGGCGCAGTGGCAGGTTACCCGGGAGAAGTTCCGGGAAACGCTGGAGGTCTACCATCTACTTCAGATGCGTCAGGCCACGGTGGTGGAAGTGGTGGGGGCCGAGTACGGGGAGATGCGCTCCATCGCCATCACCCGGGATGCCCGGACCTGTACGCCGGAAGAGATCTACACCATTATCGAGTTCTTCCGGGAGCGCTACACCGGCCAGTTGGTGACCGATGTGCTGGAGTTCACCGGCGAAGACGACATGCTGGCCCAGGATGAGATGATCGAGGAGATCCTGGCCGACCTCGAAGAGGACAAGGCGGGTCACAACCTGATCGCCATCCGGGAGGACGGCCGGCTGATGGTCTTCGCCAAGTAGGAGCGAGCCGAAGGCGAGCGACCGAAGGTGGCCGATAGCAGGTCCCGCAGGGACCTGTGGTAGGCAAGTAATATCACATTGAGAGTTAGCCCCGCCGGCCGATTTGGCTGGCGGGGTTGTTTTATGGTTTACATACTCTTCATTCGTCAAATCCGAACTTGCATCGAACTTTCAAGGTCAAACATCCGTATTCAACAGCGTCTGGCTCTTCCGAGTACGGAAGAGTGTGTTGGGGCAGGAAGAAAGGGGGGAGTGCGACAGGCAAGTAACTTACATGTGCGGGCGGTCTGTCAGGTATAATGGTCATAGTTGGCAGCTACTGCAGGGGCAACTTACGCTGCATAACCGATGGGGGAACTACTTTGCGGATACTCTTTTTTGGCGACGTTGTAGGCCGCCCAGGACGGGACATTCTGCTGCGCCGGATGGCGGCGCTGAAGAAGTCGACCGGGAGCGATCTGGTGATTGTGAACGGCGAGAACGCGGCGGGTGGTGTGGGTGTTACGGCCGCCATCTGCCGGGAACTGTTTGCCGCCGGGACCGATGTGATTACTCTGGGCAACCACGCGTGGGATAAACGGGAAATCACCACATATATTGATGAGGAACCACGGCTGATTCGTCCGCTCAACTTCCCGCCGGGGACACCAGGCTATGGCTACCATGTGGTGAAACGGGGAGGGCAGCCGATCGCGGCTGTGGTGCAGGTACACGGACGGGTCTTCACTCCGCTCCTTCTGGACGATCCGTTCCGGATGTTGGAGGAGGTGGTGGAGCGGCTACGGGCGATTACCCCGGTCATCTTCGTGGATGTGCACGGGGAAGCCACGTCCGAGAAAGTGGCGATGGGCTGGTTTATGGATGGCCGAGTCAGTGCGGTCATCGGGACCCATACCCACATTCAGACCGCCGACGAAGTGATTCTGCCGGGCGGTACCGCCTACCTGACCGATGTGGGCATGTGTGGGCCGTGGATGTCGGTGATCGGCACGGACCGGGGATTGGTGCTGGAACGGTTTCTGACGCAAATGCCAGTGCGATTGGAGGTAGCGCAAGGGCCGGCCATCTTGTCGGCTGTAGTAGTGGATGTGGAACCAGCCTCGGGAAGGGCCACAGCCATTCAGCGTATTCTCGAGCGCGAAACCGAAAATCTGGCGCTTGATGGGTTGTCTGGAAACTGATAACATATCATCGAGGACGTCAATTCATGCCAGTGGAGGGAGTCTGTTGTAATGGAAGTTTTAAAAGTATCCGCCAAATCGAGCCCAAATGCAGTTGCCGGTGCGTTGGCCGGATGCTTACGGGAGAGAGGCGCAGCTGAGATTCAGGCAATTGGTGCCGGTGCCCTGAACCAGGCGGTGAAGGCGGTTGCCATCGCCCGTGGCTTCGTGGCACCCAGCGGCATGGACCTGATCTGCATTCCAGCGTTCACGGACCTACGGATCGATGGTGAGGAACGTACGGCTATCAAACTGATCATAGAACCCCGCTAAATTGTCCATAACCGCCCGGCCGGGCCCAACGGCCGGGCGCTCTTCGCGTAGTCTGGGTAGGGGGGTGGCTCCTATCAAGGCCATACGTTTGTGGTGTGCTCTCCTGGGGCTCTTCGTGCTCACGGGCTGCGGTGTGGCACCACCGGCGGCGAATGTGTCGGCGGGGGAGACAAAGGTGCCTGCCGTCACCCTGTCGTACTGCTGGCATGAATGGTACCAGGCGGTATGCTCCGATAGCATTCCGCTGACGGAGATTCTCCAGCGGCACGGGATCGCGGCAACGCTGGTCCCGGCGGGCGAACTGATCCGCATCTCATGGCCAAACCAGCCCAGGGCCATCAAGGTGGTGGATCACAGGACGGACAATCTACTAGTCGAATCCGACGGCAAAATCATGGCCCCTACCACACCAGGGGTCTACGCCTACGAGTTGTGGACCGAATGGGGCCAGGGTACCGCCTGGTACGGGTTCCTGATCCAGGTGCCATAGCAAGACGAAGAGGCCCGGCGGCAGGTGCCGCCCGGGCCTCTGTTCGTGAGCAGGGGCTAGTGAAATGCCTTCCAGAAAGCACCGTCGGCGTCGATCAGGTCGGCGATCTGGTTGTAGGGGATTGTGAAGGAAGGGAGCCCGTCAGCGTAGGATGCGATTTCATAGGGGTTGTAGTAAAGCTGCAACCCGTCTGCCTGGACCATGAAGTGGCTCGCCTCTCCAATGGGCGGTTCCTTGCCGGACCAGGTCTTGCTGGTCTGGGCGGCCATTTGGGCCTTCACCAGGTCTTTCAACCGTGCCACGTAATCGCTGCCTGGCCTGAACAGGCC